>NZ_JBSGIT010000024.1:0-88012 GCF_053605205.1 Gordonia sp. NPDC003950
CGATCCGGCCGAAGGTGGTCTTGGCCTCGTGCAGGCCGTAGTCGATGTCGGCGCGCAGGGTGTGCAGCGGCACACGACCTTCGCGGTAGAACTCGACGCCGTGCGCACGCCGCCCAGCATGTACTTGCGATTCGCCCATGGCGAGTGGCGCACCTGGCGCAGCGATGTCCTCACGTTCACCGCAGGGTGGAAGAACACGCGCATGCCTCTCTCCCGCATCTCGAGGCTCAGATCGGCGTCGTCCCAGATATCCGGTCGGTAGGAGAGCCCGTCACGGAGTTGCGGCCAACACCGTGCCCGGATGGCACAGTTGAACCCCACCATCGACGGCACGTAACCACCTTCGCGCATCAGTGTCCCGCGCAGCATCAGCCGCTCGTACCACTGCGTTGCCCGTCCGCCTCCCCAGTACGACGCCGGGCCGGTGACCCCGTCGACCCGAACGCCACCGCGGGCGTCGTCGGAACCGAGCACCTCGACGATCCCCTCCGCCCATGTGGGCCCCACCAAGGTGTCGCCGTCGGTTCGCGCGATGATCTCACCCGTCGCCGCGTCGTAGCCGGTACGTCGGGCGTAGGCAACACCGGGGCGTGGCTCGCCGATGAGTCGCACCTGCGGGAATCTGGCGCGATAGCCCTCGACGATCTGTCGGGTCTGATCCGAGGACGCGTTGTCGACCACGATGATCTCGTCCACGGGACGGGTCTGCTCGAGAAGGTGATCGAGGCATGCACCGATCGTCGCCTCCTCGTTGTAGGCGGGCACGACGACCGTCAGCGTTGCCATACCGAGAACGGTATCGTATCGCTGCGCGCGTGTTGGTGGCATGTCGTGGCGGTGCCCGGCCGGACGCTACTGCGACCGATGATCCGGAAGCACCGACAATCTCAGACGGAATCGCTCAGCGCCGACAATGAATGCATCAACCGCAATTCCGGATTCCATCTCACCCCCACCATCCTTCGGATTCCCTGAAAGGAACCTGAGGGTTTTCTGTGCCGCCGAGTCATGGAAATCCGTCCCATATCCCGCCCCGTCGGCGAAAATACCCTCCACCGCATTTCTTGATCAAACGATCGACAAAGCAATAGCGGATTCCATTCCCTGATCGATTGATCAGTTTCATATGCTAAAGATCAATTTCTATTTAAGAAATTGGTCGATCGATCCGCCCCGCCCATCACAACAACTGTCATTGTTGGATCAAGTGATCAAAAATGGACCGCCGCGTCGCGGAATCAACGGACAAAACCAGATGACGCCGATCGCCTACCCTCGAGCACATGCCCCTCGACAGAACCGGCGCCGACGCCACCGTCACCCACGTCCCCGACCACGACCGTTACCAGATCGCCGTCGACGGACAGGTCGCAGGCTTCACGGTGTATCGCGAACGCGAGCACGACGGCGCCCTCGAGCGCATCTTCTTCCACCCCGAGGTCGCCGAGGAGTTCGGTGGCCGAGGCCTGGCGACCATCCTGATCACCGCGGCGCTGGCCGATACCCGGGCGCAGGACAAGGTCATCGTGGGTGTCTGCCCCCTGGCCGCCGCCTTCTTGAAGAAGAATCACGAGTTCGATGACGTCACGCGCCCGGTCACCCCGGACACCCTGGCCTGGCTCCAGACTCAGATCAACTGATCAAATCGGGTCCAAAGTCCCTGTCGTCGGACTCACCGGTGACTTACAGTGGGTCTGTGGGCGGGGGTGGACGACCGCTCACCGCGACGGTTGGGAAGACCCGCCGGCCACCTCTCCGGGCGTGGCACCGCAACCGATCACCGGCCCGTCCGACGCTCGCGTCGGACGGGCCGAGTCGCGTTTCGGGCCGGCCTGCACGGATGTCGGGTTCGTCCGGACTGTCGGTCGACCTCGCTAGACTGGCGCCGTGGCTTTGGTCGTGGGACAGGAATTCGCCGGGTACCGGGTCGTCCGGAAGCTGGGTGCGGGCGGCATGGGTGAGGTGTACCTCGTGCAGCATCCGCGACTACCGCGCAGCGACGCGCTGAAGGTTCTCCCGGCGGACCTCTCGGCCGACGAGTCGTTCCGCCGCCGCTTCACCCGCGAGGCCGATCTCGCGGCCTCGCTCGATCACCCCAACATCGTCGACGTCTACGATCGCGGCGAGTTCGACGGCCAGCTGTGGATCACCATGCGCTACATCGAGGGCACCGATGCCGCCGAACTGCTCGCCCCCCATCCGCGGGGCCTGGCCGTCGCCGATGTCGAGCAGATCACCGAGGCGGTGGCCGACGCCCTCGACCACGCCCACGCACGCAATCTGCTGCACCGCGACGTCAAACCCGCCAACATCCTGCTCAGCGATCCGTCGGGGCCGTCGCGACGACGCCGCGTCCTGCTCGCCGACTTCGGCATCGCCCGCCCGATCTTCGACAACACCCGGCTGACCGCCACCAACCTCACGGTCGGCTCGTTCGCCTACTCGTCTCCCGAACAACTCGCCGGCGACACCCTCGACGGCCGCGCCGATCAGTACTCCCTCGCCTGCACCACCTACCAACTCCTCAGTGGTGCAACACCTTTCGAGAGCAGCAGTGCACCGGCCCTGATCCGGTCGCAGTTGTCGACGCCACCTCCGCCGGTCACCGCCCGACGCCCCGACCTGCCGTCCCGCGTCGATCAGGTACTCGCACGTGCGATGGACAAGCAGCCCGACCGGCGTTACGCGTCGTGCTCGGACTTCGCCGCCGATCTACGTGCCGCGCTGGCGGCGAACGCGGCGCCGCCCACCGTGGCACCGCCCGCATACACGCCGCCTGCCCCGGCTCCGGGCGCGCAAGCCGCCCCGAATCTCGCCAAGAACCCCGGTTCGCAGTCCACATCGTCGGGCGCACACACCGGCTACGCGCCACCACAGCAGCCCGAACACTCCCCGCTGCCGCCGGTGTCGCCCGGTGTGACACCCGCGCCCTACTCGGCGACGCCGAATGTCGTTCCGCACCCGGCGGCGGCCCCTTATCCTCCCGGCTATCCGTCCGCGCCCGGCATCGCCGGATTCGCACCGGCCGATCCCAAGATCAAGAACTACGCCACCTGGGCGCTGGTGTGTGGTCTGGTGTCGTTTTTCGCGGTGTGCCTGATCGTTCCGGGATTCGTGACGGCCGGCCTCGCGATCTACCTGGGTCTCAAGAGCATCGGCATGTCCAATGCCCGACCGGACCTTCCGCCGTCGGCACGGTTTCGTGGGGTGGCGATCTCCGGCGTGGTACTCGGTGGCATCGGCCTGCTCTGGAACATCGCCATCGTGATCGCGGCCATCGCCGACACCGTGTGAGCCCAATTCCGCGTCATCACCCCCGTCCCGCCATCTCCCGCGACAACGCCCGACGGATCGGCGGATACTCCGCGCACACCACGGCGAGCACGCTCAGCAGCACCCACACCCCGACCGAACTGGCCAGCACGGCAGCCAAGGCGCCCCATTGCCCACCGGCCAGGTTGTCCGAGGCCGCGTCCTTGGCCCACAGACGCCAGTAGATCATCAGGTTCACCGCGAGACCCACGACATAGGACACCGCGAATCCCTGCAGGTAGGCCTTCCAGGTGTCGTCCTTGATCCGCGCCGTCAGCGGTTCGGCGCGCAGCGGATACACCACCGACAGCACATTGCCGACGCCCAGCCAGATGAAGGTCATCGTCAGCAGCTGATCGAACATCGATCCCACCCCGGCGTCGTCGTCCACCCGGTACAGCACCCCGATGACGATCGAACCGGCGATCAGCGTGACCGCCAGCATGGCGAGATTCTTACCGATCAGAATGCGCCACAACGGATCTCCGCCCTCGATCTCGTCGCGCACCCGGAGAGAGTCGACGCACAGCGCATTGGTGCAGACGCTGCTGCCGACGACCGCCGACAGCAGGAACAACGCCAACGCGCTGTAGGAGTCGTATTTCTCGCTGAGCCCGGTGACCCGATAGATCACCACGATCGCGATGGACACGCCCAGGGTGATCGCGAGGCGGATCAAGATCTTGTGCGGACGGTCGGCGAACACGTGACCGAGTTCGCCGATCGTCTGCCGCCGCACCTGCGACGACGCGTCACGCATTCCGCCGATCAGTTCACGACCCTCGTCCTCGTCGGTGTCGCCCGACCGAGTTGAGTGTGCCGCCACGAGTGCCGCCTGAGCCAGTGCGGCCTGCGCGACGGATACGGCGATCACGGTGTCCGCGGCGGCCGTGGGACCCGACGACGCGGCCGGCGGAGGCGTCTCGTCATCGAGGAGCCGACGGGCCCGCCCGGCCCAGTACCCGGATGCGCCGGCCGCTCCGACGCCGTTGGCGTCGGCATTCGCGGCCGTGATCATCTCCTCGGCCGCCTCGGCCAGCGGCGCGATCGACCGCTCACCCCACTCGGATGCGGCGGCCAGCGCACGCAACCGATCCGCGGAGGCGGCCAGGGAACTCAACTCGGCGTCAGCGCTCACCGGACAAGTCAATCCCGTTGATCACGAACCGCAGGCGAGGCGGTTGCGTCCTCGGCGGATTCGGCACGATCTGATGCGGGCACGTCACAAATCCCGTGCGCGCGATCGGTCATGCGGCGCGGAGGAGCGCCACGTCGCGCATCGAAAGTCGAGTGCCGAGCAGCGCGAGCGCCGCCGGGAGCATCCGGAGGACGGTGAGCGCCGGCGCCGCATAGGCCGCCCTCAGCCGATGTCGCCGATCTCGATGACGGGAGGGACGATCGGGATCAGGGTGGCACCGAACACACGATGCCGCTCCCGACACCGAGCAGCGGTTCCTGCACGGCCTCACGCAGCGTGATGCCCTCGGCCCGCACCACGGACGGTATCTACGTTGATCGGCAGAATGTGCCAGTGCGGGTTGCCCAGCGCGCAGCCCGCGACCACGAACTGCAGTGGCCCGGTCACATCGGGCTACGTCAACAGCCGCCCACACCAGTACCGGCAGGCACAGCACGGGCACGGTCGCATCCGTCATGCGCGGATCAAGGCACCGTTTGGTCGCCGACAGCGGATGGATCTCTGTCTGCGGTGAGCGCTGCGGCGATTGGAGCGTTCCGCGGAACCCTCGTCGCCGGCAACAAAGCGACCCGCGTCCGGACAATGCCGGAAGCGGGTCGCTTCGATATGAATCTCGTTGGGAGGAGCCTTACTTGGCCTTCTCCATCACCTCGACGAGACGCCAGTGCTTGGTCGCCGACAGCGGGCGGGTCTCCATGATCCGCACGCGGTCGCCGATGCCGGCATCGCCCTTCTCGTCGTGGGCCTTGACCTTCTTGGTGGTCCGGATGATCTTTCCGTACAGCGGATGCCGCGTACGATCTTCCAGCTCGACCACGATGGTCTTCTGCATCTTGTCGCTGACGACGTAACCGATGCGCTCCTTGCGGCGCGCCCGGGTCGTCTCGTTGGTTTCGGTCACCTTCTGGTCCTCACTCATGCGTCATCGCCTTCCGGTCCCGACGCCAGTCCCAGCTCGCGCTCACGCATCACCGTGTAGATGCGCGCGATCTCGCGACGCACGGTACGCAGGCGACGGTTGTTGTCGAGCTGACCGGTGGCCATCTGGAACCGAAGGTTGAAGAGCTCTTCCTTCGACTCTTTCAAGCGGTCGACCAGATCGGTGTCACTGAGGTCACGCAGCTCGGCTGCGGCAACTCCGAGTCCCATCAGAACTTCTCCTCTCTGGTCACGATTCGGGTCCTGATCGGCAGCTTGTGCTGCGCGCGGCGCAGTGCCTCGCGAGCGGTCTGCTCGTCCGGGTAGGTCATCTCGAACAGCACGCGACCCGGCTTGACCGGGGCGACCCACCATTCGGGCGAACCCTTACCCGAACCCATGCGGGTTTCGGCCGGCTTCTTGGTGAGCGGACGGTCCGGGAAGATGTTGATCCAGACCTTGCCGCCACGCTTGATGTGCCGGTTGATGGCGATACGAGCGGACTCGATCTGACGGTTGGTGATGTAGGCGCTCTCCATGGCCTGGATGCCGAAATCACCGAACGTCACCTTGGTGCCGCCCTTGGCCTGACCCTTCAGGCTCGGGTGGTGCTGCTTGCGGTGCTTGACCCGACGTGGGATCAACATTGCCTAGCCCTCCTGCTTCTCGGCGCCGGCACCGGCCGTTGCCTCCACAGGTGCCTCGGCAGCGCGACCTGCGTCGGTGCTCGTGGCGGTGGTGCCCGAGGCACCGCTGCGGCGGGGACGACTGGGGCGGCGCGGACGACGGTCCTCGGCGGCCGGTGCGGCTGCGGACAGCTCGCGACGTCCACCGACGATGTCGCCCTTGTAGATCCACACCTTCACGCCGATCCGGCCGAAGGTGGTCTTGGCCTCGTGCAGGCCGTAGTCGATGTCGGCGCGCAGGGTGTGCAGCGGCACACGACCTTCGCGGTAGAACTCGCTACGGCTCATCTCTGCGCCGCCCAGGCGACCCGAGCACTGCACCCGGATGCCCTTGACGTTCGGCTGACGCATCGCCGACTGGATCGCCTTGCGCATCGCGCGGCGGAACGCCACACGGTTGCTCAGCTGCTCGGCGACACCCTGGGCCACCAGCTGGGCCTCGGACTCAGGGTTCTTCACCTCGAGGATGTTCAGCTGCACCTGCTTGCCGGTCAGCTTCTCCAGCTCGCCGCGGATGCGATCGGCCTCGGCGCCGCGGCGACCGATGACGATGCCCGGGCGGGCGGTGTGGATGTCGACGCGGACCCGGTCACGGGTGCGCTCGATCTCCACCTTGGCGATGCCGGCCCGCTCCAGCCCCTGCGAGAGGAGCTTGCGGATGGCGACATCCTCTTTCACGTAGTCCGCGTACTGCTTGTCGGCATACCAACGGCTGTTCCAGTCGGTGGTGATGCCCAGACGGAAGCCGTGCGGGTTGATTTTCTGGCCCACTACTAGGCTCCCTTCTTCTTCGGCTGACGCGAACGGCCGCGCGACGCTCCGGCCTTCTCCGGCAAGCTCTCCACGACCACGGTGATGTGGCTGGTGCGCTTGCGGATACGGAACGCACGACCCTGCGCACGCGGCTGGAACCGCTTCATCGTGGGGCCTTCGTCGGCGAACGCGGTGGCGACGACCAGGCTCCGGCGATCCAGATCCTGGTTGTTCTCCGCGTTGGCGACGGCGCTGGCGAGGACCTTGTACACCGGCTCGGAAGCCGACTGCGGGGCGAACCGCAGGATGTCGAGTGCCTCGTCGACGTTCTTGCCGCGGATCAGGTCGATCACGCGACGCGCTTTCATCGGCGTCACGCGAACGAACTTCGCGGTCGCCTGTGCCGTGGGGTTATCGGTCTGAGTGGTCATTACCGGCGCTTCGCTTTCCGGTCATCCTTGATGTGACCCTTGAAGGTGCGGGTGGGCGCGAACTCACCCAGCTTGTGCCCGACCATGTTGTCCGAGATGAACACCGGCACGTGCTTGCGACCGTCGTGGACGGCGAAGGTGTGACCGATGAAGTCCGGGATGATGGTCGAACGACGCGACCAGGTCTTGATGACCTGCTTGGTGCCCTTCTCGTTCTGAACATCGACCTTCTTCAGAAGGTGGTCGTCGACGAACGGGCCCTTCTTGAGGCTGCGTGGCATTCTTCTACCTCCTCCTGTTTCTTATCGCTTGTTCTTACCGGTGCGCCGGCGACGGACGATGAGCTTGTCGCTGGCCTTGTTCTTACGGGTACGGCCTTCCGGCTGACCCCACGGGCTGACCGGGTGGCGACCACCGGAGGTCTTGCCCTCGCCGCCACCGTGCGGGTGGTCGACCGGGTTCATCACGACACCGCGGACGGTCGGGCGCTTGCCCTTCCAGCGCATACGGCCCGCCTTGCCCCAGTTGATGTTGCTCTGCTCGGCGTTGCCCACCTCGCCGACGGTGGCGCGGCAGCGCACGTCGACGCGACGGATCTCACCGGAGGGCATACGCAGGGTGGCGTAGGCGCCTTCCTTGCCGAGCAACTGGATCGACGCACCGGCGCTGCGGGCCATCTTGGCGCCGCCACCCGGACGCAGCTCCACGGCGTGCACCTGGGTACCGGTCGGGATGTTGCGCAGGGGCAGGTTGTTGCCGGGCTTGATGTCGGCGGTCGGACCGCTCTCCACCACGTCGCCCTGGGACAGACCCTTGGGCGCGATGATGTAGCGCTTCTCGCCATCGACGTAGTGCAGCAACGCGATCCGCGCGGTGCGGTTGGGGTCGTACTCGATGTGTGCGACCTTGGCGTTGACGCCGTCCTTGTCGTTGCGACGGAAGTCGATCAGACGGTAGGCGCGCTTGTGACCGCCGCCCTTGTGACGGGTGGTGATGCGACCGTGCGCGTTACGGCCACCGCGGCCGTGCAGCGGACGCACCAGCGACTTCTCCGGGTGGTCGCGGGTGATCTCGGCGAAATCCGAGCCACTCGATCCGCGGCGACCTGGGGTCGTCGGCTTGTACTTACGAATAGCCATGTGAAAGTCCCTCTATTCCAAGAGTCCCGGTCAGCTGACCGAGCCTCCGAAGATCTCGATGGGCTTGCTGTCGGCCGTCAGCGTCACGAAGGCACGCTTGGTCGAGCGGCGCTGGCCGAAGCCGTAGCGGGTCCGCTTACGCTTGCCCTGCCGGTTCGCGGTGTTGACGCTGTCGACACTCACGTCGAAGATCGCCTCGATGGCGATCTTGATCTGCGTCTTGTTGGAGTCCGGGTGCACCAGGAAGGTGTACACGTTCTCCTCCATGAGCCCGTAGGACTTCTCCGAGATCACCGGCGCCAGGATGATGTCGCGCGGGTTGGCCTGGGTAGCCATGCTCACGCCTCCTCTGCGTTGGTCTTGGTGTTTGCGGCGATGAACGCGTTGAGCGTCTCCACGCTGAACACCACATCGTCGGCGTCGAGGACGTCGTAGGTGTTGAGCTGATCGGCGGCGATCGGCAGGACGTTGCCCAGGTTCGCCACGCTCTTCCACGCGGTCAGATCCTCGCGGCCCAGCACGACCAGGAACTTGCGACGGTCGGTCAGGCTCTCCAGGAACTGGCGGGCGGTCTTGGTCGAAGGGACCTGACCGGCAACCAGTTCGGTGATCACGTGGATGCGCTCGTTGCGAGCACGATCGCTCAGCGCGCCGCGCAGGGCGGCCGCCTTCATCTTCTTGGGGGTGCGCTGGCTGTAGTCACGCGGCTGCGGACCGTGCACGGTGCCACCGCCGGCGAACTGCGGTGCGCGGGTCGAACCCTGACGGGCGCGACCGGTGCCCTTCTGCCGGTACGGCTTGGCGCCACCACCGCGGACGTCGCCGCGGGTCTTGGTGGCGTGCGTGCCCTGACGCGCGGCGGCCTGCTGGGCCACCACGACCTGGTGCAGCAACGAGATGTTGGCCGGTGCGTCGAACAGCTCGGCGGGCAGGTCGACGGTGCCGTTGGTCGAACCGTCGGCCGCCTTGACGTCGAGCGTCAGCTTGGTTGCGGTGCTCACTTGGAACCACCCTTCACTGCATCGCGAACCACCACGACGCCGCCCTTGCGACCCGGGATCGCTCCCTTGATCAGCAGCAGGCCGGCCTCGGCGTCCACCTTGTGGACGGTGAGGTTCTGCGTGGTCACCTTGTCGTTACCCATGCGTCCGGCCATCCGCATGCCCTTGAACACGCGGCCCGGGGTGGCACAGCCACCGATCGAGCCCGGTGCGCGGTGCACGCGGTGAGCGCCGTGGCTGGCACCCAGACCGGAGAAGCCGTGACGCTTCATGGCGCCGGCGAAGCCCTTGCCCTTGGAGGTGCCGGTGACATCCACCAGCGCACCATCGGCGAAGATCTCGGCGGTCAGTTCCTGACCGATCTCGAGTTCGCTGACGTCGGCAACACGGATCTCGGCCAGGTGACGGCGCGGGGTGACCCCGGCCTTCGCATACTGACCGGCGACCGGCTTGTTGACCTTGCGGGGATCGATGGCGCCGTAGGCGAGCTGGACGGCGGTGTAGCCGTCACGGTCCGCGGTACGCAGCTGGGTGATGACGTTCGGGCCCGCCGCGATGACGGTGACCGGAACGACACGGTTGTTTTCGTCGAAGACCTGGGTCATGCCGAGCTTGGTGCCCAAAATGCCCTTGGTCGCAGATTGATTGCTCATGATTCTCTTCGCCCCCCGCCTACTGGATGTTGACGTCGACGCTGGCCGGCAGGTCGATGCGCATCAGCGCGTCGACCGTCTTCGGCGTCGGGTCGAGGATGTCGATGAGTCGCTTGTGGGTACGCATCTCGAAGTGTTCGCGGCTGTCCTTGTACTTGTGCGGCGAACGGATGACGCAGTACACGTTCTTCTCGGTGGGCAACGGCACCGGGCCGACGACACGTGCACCCGTACGGGTCACGGTCTCCACGATCTTGCGCGCCGAAGCGTCGATCGCCTCGTGGTCGTAGGCCTTGAGCCTGATGCGGATCTTCTGTCCCGCCACGCTGTGTCCTCTTCCGTCAGTTGTTCTCGACAGACAAACACCGCGTGCTCAGGCGGCGACACACATCGCCGATGGGCACAGAGATCCTCGCGTGAGAGTCGGGGATCGACGCTGTTCATCTGTCGTTGTACGTTGACTCGTCACTGGGACGAGCCTGGTTGCTCCGGCACCCGCGGTCGGGCGTGTCGTGGCCGTGAACCGAATTCGGAGCACGCGTTACACGCCCAGTCCCCGTTGTCCGGGCCTGGGAGTCATTCACCCGCCGGCACACCGAGGTGCAGAAGGCCGCAAGAAATCCCTGCGTCCGCCGTCAGGCAACCCGACAAGTATGCACCACATGCGGGTCGGGATTCAAATCCGGGTCTGAGCTCGGGCGATGGCTCCCCCCGCCGGACGGTCTCACGCGGGCGCGCGTGCAGGCGAGGCCGAGCGAAGCGGCGATTCGCCCGGCAACCCGGCACCGATCCACCTACCGTTGCTCGGTAGGGACCCGTCATCCGGCTCGCCGGCCCCCGAGCCGACTGGGAAGGCCTGACATGAGCACGCTCATCCCACCGCAGTCCGGCGCACCAGCCTCCGGCGCCGACGCGCCCGCGGTCTCCACCCCGCGTGCGGTCACCCCGATGCCGACCGCACCTCGGCCGCGGCCGTCGAACGTCACGCTCAAGGTGACGATGGCCCTGACCGGCACGGTCTTCGCGTTGTTCGTGCTGGTCCACATGATCGGCAACCTGAAGATCTATACAGGCGCGCAGCACTTCGACGACTACGCGCACTGGTTGCGCACCCTGCTCGAGCCGCTGCTCCCCTACGAGGGCGCGCTGTGGATCTTCCGTGCAGTGCTGCTGGTGTGCCTGATCGCACACGTGGGTGCGTCGTTCATGCTGATCGGACGCTCCCACAAGGCCAAGGGCCGATTCCGGCGAAAGGGTATGAGCTGGAAGCGGATTCCGGCGACGATCATGCCGTACACCGGGATCGTGCTGCTGGTCTTCATCGTCATCCACATCCTGGATCTGACGACGGGCACCACACCGGTCGCCTCCGACGGATACGAGGCCGCCACCCGTGACCGCTCCTACGCCTACAACAACGTCATCGACAGTTTCCACCGCTGGCCGATGGCGCTGTTCTACATCCTGGTGATGGTGCTCCTGGGACTGCATCTGCTGCACGGACTGTGGAGCGTGATCAACGACCTCGGCGGCACCGGAAAGCGGTTACGCCAGGTGTGGGCGGTGGTGGGCGCGCTGATCGCCGCGGCCGTCATGCTCGGCAACATCACGATCCCGCTGGCCGTCCTGACCGGAGTGGTGAACTGACATGACCCATGCCGCACCCGCACCCGCTCTTGACCTCGACGCGTTGCGCACCCTCGGCGGCGAGCTGAGTTCCGGCGCCCCCGACGGCGACCCGGCCACCGCCTGGCAGCGCCGAAGAGACGCCTACCGCGTCGTCGGTCCGCTGAACCGGCGCAAGTTCCGGGTGATCGTCGTCGGCACCGGACTGGCCGGTTCCGGCTGCGCCGCAGCATTGGGCGAACTCGGCTACCACGTCTCGTCGTTCACCTTCCACGACGCCCCGCGCCGCGCCCACAGCGTCGCCGCGCAGGGCGGCATCAACGCCGCCCGCGCCCGCAAGGTCGACAACGATTCGATCCACCGCTTCGTCGTCGACACCGTCAAGGGCGGCGACTTCCGCGGCCGCGAGGCCGACGCCTTCCGGCTCGCCGAGGAATCGGTGCGCGTCATCGATCACCTCAACGCCATCGGTGCGCCCTTCGCCCGCGAATACGGGGGCGCGCTGGCCACTCGCAGCTTCGGTGGCGTGCAGGTCTCTCGCACCTACTACACCCGCGGCCAGACCGGGCAGCAGTTGCAGGTGGCCGCATCACAGGCACTGCTGCGGCAGGTGGGCGCCGGATCGGTCACCCTGCACACCCGCCAGGAGATGCTCGACCTGATTGTCGTCGACGGCCGTGCCCAGGGCATCATCACCCGCGACCTGGTGACCGGCGAGATCGGCGCGGAAACCGCCCACGCGGTGGTCTTGGCCACCGGCGGCTACGGCACCGTCTATTTCCAGTCGACCCTCGCCCGCAACTGCAATGCGACGGCGTCGTGGCGCGCGCACCGCCGCGGCGCGCTGCTGGCCTCACCGTCGTTCATCCAGTTCCATCCCACGGCCCTGCCGGTCAGCGCCCCCTGGCAGACCAAGACCACCCTGATGAGTGAGTCGCTGCGCAACGACGGCCGGATCTGGGTGCCGAAGAAGCCCGGTGACGACCGCCCGCCGGGCGACATCCCCGACGCCGAACGCGACTACTACCTCGAACGCAAGTACCCGACCTACGGCAACCTCACCCCGCGTGATGTGGCCTCGCGCGCCGCGCGCGAGCAGATCGAATCCGGCCACGGCGTCGGCCCCCTGCACAACAGCGTCTACCTCGACTTCGCCGACGCCCTGGCACGACTGGGCAAACCGACGATCGCCGAACGCTACGGCAACCTGTTCACGATGTATCGCGACGCCACCGGCGAGGACCCCTACGAGGTGCCGATGCGGATCGCACCGGCGGCACACTTCACCATGGGCGGGCTGTGGTCGGACTTCGATCAGATGACGTCGATCCCCGGACTGTTCGTCGGCGGCGAGGTCGGCTGGGGTTACCACGGGGCCAACCGGCTCGGTGCCAACTCGTTGCTGTCGGCCTGCGTCGACGGGTGGTTCACCCTGCCGTACTCGGTCCCGAACTACCTCGCGCCGCTGCTGGGCGAGGAGCCTCTCGATCTCGGCCATGACGCGGTGCTCGAGACCGCCGAGGCGGTGCGCGACCGCATCTCCCGACTGATTGCCGTCGACGGGACCACCGGCCCGGACCGCTTTCACCGCCGACTCGGCGAGATCCTGTACCGCGGCTGCGGCGTCGCCCGCAGTGTCGACGGCCTGGTCACCGCGATCGGTGACATCCGCGCCCTGCGCGAGGAGTTCTGGTCCGACGTGCGGGTGGTCGGTTCGGGGCGGGCGTTCAATCAGGAGCTCGAACGCGCCGGGCGGGTCGCCGACTTCCTCGAACTCGCCGAGGTGATGTGCGTCGACGCCCTCGACCGCGCCGAATCCGCCGGCGCTCACTTCCGTGTCGATCACCAGACGCCCGGCGGTGAGGCGATGCGCGACGACGAGAACTTCTGCTTCGCCTCCGCGTGGGAGACCACCCCGGAGGGGGCACACATCCGTCATGCCGAACCGTTGTCGTTCAGCGCGGTTCCGCTCCAGACCCGCAATTACAAGTGAGGGCTCGCAGATGAAGATCACCATCGAGGCCTGGCGCCAGTCCGACGCGGATGCCCCGGGCACCTTCGAGACCTACACCCTCGACGACGCCACCCCGGAGATGTCACTGCTCGACGTCCTCGACCGGCTCAACGATCACCTCGTCGCCGACGGCCGGGAACCCATCGCCTTCGACTCCGACTGCCGGGAGGGTGTCTGCGGGTCGTGCGGGATGATGGTCAACGACCGCCCACACGGCCCGACCCCGAACACGCCGTCGTGCCGTCAGCATCTGCGGCATTTCGGTGACATCACCCACCTCAAGCTGGAACCGTTGCGCGCCAAGTCTTTTCCGGTCATCCGCGATCTGGTGGTGGATCGCTCGGCGCTGGACCGGGTGATCGAGGCCGGTGGCCACGTCGCCGTCAACGCCGGGCAGGCCACCGACGCCGATGACCACCTCGTCGATCACGACACCAGTGAGACCGCACTGGATTATGCGGCGTGCATCGGATGCGGCGCGTGTGTGGCGGCTTGCCCGAACGGCGCCGCGCATCTGTTCACCGGCGCCAAACTCCTGCACCTTGCCGCCCTCACCTACGGCAAACGCGAACGCGGCAGGCGGGCCCGGGCGATCACCGGCCAGATGGAGGCCGACTTCGGTCCGTGCTCCACCTACGGCGAATGCGCGACGGTGTGCCCGGCCGGTATCCCGCTCGACGCGGTGGCCGGCGTCAACCGTGAGGCTCTGCGTTTCTCGTTCCGGCACAAGGCCGACTGACCACTACCGCTGACCGCCACGGTGCTCGCCGAGTCCCTCACCACACGCCGATGAGTTTCATCCACGGCGCACCGACCGCGGTCCAGACGACGATGATCACGATCGACATCAGGAATCCGACACGGAACCATTCGGTGGTCTTGATGTAGCCCGATCCGTACATCACTCCCGCTGGCCCGGAGGAGTAGTGCGCGAGACCGCCGAACAGGTTGCCGATGAAGCCGAACACCAACGCCGCGAACAACGGTGGCGCACCGGCGGTGATGGCCGCACCCAGGAACACCGCGTACATGGCCACGATCTGTGCGGTGTTGGAGGCGAACAGGTAGTGGACGTAGCAGTAGACGAGGGTGAGCACCGCGAAGGCCGCCAACCAGGGCAGCCCGCCGACGCTGTCGGCCACCTTGCCGCCGACCCAGTCGATCACCTTGAGCTTGCGTAGTTCGTCGGCCATGGCGACGAGCACACCGAAGAAGATCAGCGTCTGCCATGCCCCGGTGTCGGTCACCAGATTCTTCCAGGTGAGCACCCCGGTGACGAGCAGGATGGCGATGCCGACGAAGGCGGTCGTCGTCGCGTCCACGTCGAGCTGATCGCCGAGGCACCACAGCACGAGCAGGAGCACGAAGGTGGCGCCCATGATCCATTCGTGCACCGTCATCGCGCCCTGCTCACGCAGTTGCTTCCGCGCGAGCTCCGGGGCCTCCGGGGTCTTCGTCCGCGTCGGCGCGTAGATACCCACGGCACCACGATCAGGCTCACCAGACCCGGGACGAGCGCGGCGAGTGCCCACTGCCCCAGCTGATCTCGATGCCCTTGTCCTTGGCGGCGTCGACGGCGAGCGGGTTGCCGGCCATCGCGGTGACGAACATCGCCGAGGTGATCACGTTGACCTGCAGCGCGGTCAGCAGCAGGTAGGCGCCCAGCTTGCGCCGCGAGGCATCGGATTCGGGGGTCGAATCCTCCAGGATGGCCAGTGACCGGACGATCGGGCACACCACGCCGCCGGCTCGTGCGGTGTTCGACGGTGTCGCCGGCGCCAGGATGAGATCGGTGACCGCCATGCCGTAGGCCAGTCCGAGACTCGACCTGCCGATCGCCCGGACGAAGAGCAGCGCGATCCGCTTACCGAGGCCGGTGACAATGAATCCCTCGGCGATGAAGAACGACGCCACGATCAGCCAGATGGTGGTGTTGGAGAAGCCGGCGAGGGCGTCGGCGGCCGACATCGTCTTGGTGATCATCGCGACGGCCAATCCCACCAGCGCCACCGAACCGGTGGGCAACGGCTGCAGGATCAGGCCGAGGATGGTGGCGACGAAGATGCCCAGCATCCGCATGCCGCTCGCGTCGACGCCGTCGGGGGCGGGGATGAAGAAGATGATGAGTCCGACGATCACCGGGATCGACGCCGTGTACCAGATCGACGGAACACGACGGCGTCCCGGCGATCCCGACGTCTGGGAGCTCGGGGCCGGGGAGCTCTCCGGGGCCGGGGAGCTCTCCGGGGCCGACGAGCCCTCCGGAGCCGTGGGCGGCTCTGCGGGCGACATGGATCCATGGTCGCCCGCTCAAGCCGATCAGGGCAGCGGAATCCAGAATCCGAAGAACCAGAAACCGTGCGGGGTCGACTGGCGCGGCGCCGGCTGCGGGGTCTGCTGGCGGCGGGGCTGCTGCTGACGCTGAGGCTGTTGTTGTTGCGGCTGCTGCTGTTGCTGTTGCTGCGGCCGGCTCTGGTGGGTTCCCTGCTGCTGCGTCGGCGCGGCGTCGGCCAGGCCGGCGCCCGCGCCGACTCCGGTCACGATGGCTCCGGCGGCGAGAACCCCGGCGGCCGTGCGCTTGAGAGTGAGAGTCGACATATTCCTCAGATCCTTTCGAATGAGCGGCGGCAACGGGAGCACCGCTTCTAAGTGGTTACGCTACAAGCGATTTCGTGATGATTACATGGATGACCGCTGCGAAAACCCTGTGCGCGGGCGTACTGTTTGCCCGTTTTGCCGTCTTTGTCGATGGGCATCTACCAGCCGACGTACAGCCGCGACGCCGGGACCATCAGTCAACTGACCGGCCGGTAAGGTTGTCGCCATGGTCGACTCCACACCCGTCAGCGCCACGTACGCACTGCGTCGCCGCCTGCCCGACAACCTCCTCGGACACGTCTTGTTCTCGGTCGGGATGGTCGCCCGCGTCCCCTACTTCGGCACCGTGCTGCCCCTCGTCGACGACATGCGCCCGGGGTTCTGTCGCGTCATCGCGCCCAAATGGTTCGGCGTCCACAATCACATCGGCACCTTCCACGCGATCGCCGCCTGCAACCTCGCCGAGACCGCGATGGGCATGTTGATGGAGGCGACCCTGCCGACCAGCCACCGGTGGCTGCCCAAGGCGATGTCGACGCAGTATCTGGCGAAGGCCACCACCCGGTTGACGGCGGAGGCGACGTTGACCGCTCCGCTCGACGTCGAGTCCATCACCGAGGGCACCGAGGTGGTGGTGTCGATCCGCATCCTCGACACGCACGGCACCGAGGTCGTCCACGCCGACATCACGACGTGGGTGACACCGCGCTGACCAGCACCGACCCGCCCACCTCGACGTCTTGCACTGACGCACCGCGCCCGACCTCATAGGCTGGGACGATGACCTCGCAGCACCGACGGAAGGACTGATCACATGTGTGGAGTCTGCGGTGAGATCCGCTTCGACGGGTCGGTACCCGACGTCACCGCCGTGGAGGCCATGACCGGCGCGATGATTCGGCGTGGACCCGACGCCGCCGGCGTGTACCTGAAAGGCAATGTCGCGCTGGGCCATCGGCGCCTGAAGATCATCGACCTGTCCGAGCGTGGCAGCCAGCCGATGGTCGATCCGGAGCTCGGTCTGGCGATGGTGTTCAACGGCTGCATCTACAACTATCAGGAGCTGCGCACCGAACTCGAGGGCATGGGGTATCGCTTCTTCTCTCACGCCGACTCCGAGGTCATCCTCAAGGCGTTTCACGCGTGGGGATCGGAGTGCGTCGACCGCCTGATCGGCATGTTCGCCTTCGCGATCACCGACACCGACACCGGGACCACCACCCTGGCCCGCGACCGTCTCGGCATCAAACCGCTCTATCTGGCCGAGTCGCCGGGACGGTTGCGGTTCGCATCGTCGTTGCAGGCGTTGCTGCGTGCCGGTGACGTCGACACCTCCATCGACCGGATCGCGCTGCACCACTATTTCAGCTTCCACGCGGTCGTCCCGGCACCGCACACCATGTACAACGGCATCCGCAAACTGCCGCCGGCCACCGTGCGCATCATCACCCGCGACGGCCGCAGCACCGAACGCCGCTACTGGGAGCCGGCGTTCGAACCGCACCCCGATCGTCTCGACTGGGACGAGAAGCGATGGCAGCACGAGATCCTGGATTCGCTGCGGACCTCGGTGCGGCGCCGGATGGTCGCCGACGTGCCGGTCGGGGTGCTGCTGTCCGGCGGCGTCGACTCCTCGTTGGTGGTGGCTCTGCTGGCCGAACAGGGTCAGCACGACCTCGCTACCTTCAGCATCGGGTTCGATTCCGCCGCAGGCGAATCCGGTGACGAGTACGCGTACTCCGATCTCATCGCCGACACCTTCGCGACCAATCATCACAAGATCCACATCGGCACCGACCGCCTGTTGCCCGCGGTGCCCGACACGATCGCCGCGATGAGCGAACCGATGGTCAGCCACGACTGTGTGGCCTTCTATCTGCTCTCCCAGGAGGTCAGCAAGTCGATCAAGGTGGTGCAGTCCGGTCAGGGTGCCGACGAGATCCTCGGCGGCTACTCCTGGTATCCGCCGCTGGCGGGCATCGCCCGCCCGGAGACCACCAAGGCGTACCGGGAGTACTTCTTCGACCGGTCGCATGAGGACATCACCGCGATCCTGTCCGACGACTACCTCGTCGGCGACTCCGACTACGACCCGAGTTGGGAGTTCGCCTACGCCCATCAGTCCGCGCCCGGCGCCAACACCGCCGTCGACGCCGCGCTACGCCTGGACACGACGATCATGCTGGTCGACGACCCGGTCAAGCGCGTGGACACCATGACGATGGCCTGGGGTCTGGAGGCTCGCGTGCCGTTCCTGGATCACGAGTTCGTCGAGCTCGCCGCCACCTGCCCGCCGGACCTGAAACTCGCTCATGGCGGCAAGGGCGTGCTCAAGGAGGCCAGCCGCGCACTGCTGCCGTCGGCGGTCATCGACCGCACCAAGGGGTACTTCCCGGTGCCCGGTATCCGGCATCTGGAGGGCCCGGTCTTCGATCTGGTGGCCGATGCGCTCAAGACCCGCTCGGCGGTGGACCGTGGACTGTATCGTCCGGCCGCGCTGGATCGACTCTTCGCCGATCCCAACGGGATTCGCACCACCCTCGACGGCAACGAACTGTGGCAGGTCGCCATGCTGGAGATGTGGCTGCAGTCGATGGAAGACATCACCGCGCCGTGACCGCGTCCGTTCCGGATCCGGCCGAGCCCTTCGGGATCGAGGCCGGTCCCACTGATCCCGCGCATTCGGTGCGTTTCGACGAGAACGGCTGGCACACCTATGCGCCGTCGGTGTCCCCGGACGGATCGGCGTTCGCCTACATCGTCGACGACGGCACTGGTTATCCCCGTGCCGCACAACGTATCCTGACCCCGGAGGGCGTCGGCGAGCTGCGCTGGGTGCGCGTCCCGGCCACCGGACCGGTCCGCAAACTCGTTCACTCCAGCGACGGCCAGTGGCTGGCCGTCGAGTTGGCGCCCGGCGGCGGTGAGCATCACCAGGTCTGGGTGGTCACCACCAACCCCGACGACGACACCGCCCACCGGGTGGCCGCCACCCGGTCCGACGGCGATCCGTATTCACCGGGCGGACGATCCTTCGGCACCGTGACCCTCGTCGGCTGGGACACCGACTGGGTGCTGATCACCGCCACCGACACCGACGGCACCGCCCATTCGCTGCGTATCCACCCGAGCACCGGCACCACGCAGACCCTCGACGTCCGCGTCGGTGGCGCGCTCATCGACTCGTGGAAGGGAGCGACACTGCTGCGCGTCGGACCACGTGGTTATCACGACATGCTGCTGCTTCGGCGCCGCGACCGGGCCGACGCGCACACCACGTCGAGCCCGAATCACGCACCGGGAAACGGGATCTCGCCAACCCCCTCACCCCGCCTGCGTTCCGCGGCACGGGTGCACCTCGGTTACGGCGACGATCCCGAGGTCGAGATGACCACCCTGCTGCCCAACGATCCGGGCTCGGTGACCGACGACGGCTACATCCTCGACCAGGGTTTCGACCATCCGTCGCTGGTGTTCGTGCGACCGCCGCAGGACGTCGAACGCGACCTGGACTCGGTACAGGCGGTGGTGCGCAGCGACTTCGACGCCAAGTTCCCCCGCCTGCTCGGTGTGGAGGTCGGCTGCCACGGCACGCGGGTGCGCGTGCTGGCGCAGCGCGTCGACGTCGGCCTCGACGAGTTCGCGGTCAGCCACGATCAGTCGACCATCGCCATGCTCTGGAATGTTGACGGCCGCAGCGAGTTACAGATCATGACCCTGCCGGATCAGACGCTGCACGATCCGATCGGCCTGCCGGGGGAGGTGGCCTCGCAGCTGTCGATCTCGGCGGCGGGCACCCTGATCGCCCTGACGGTGTCGAGCCCGCAACGTTCACCGCTGGTGCACCTCATCAACACCACGTCCCGGGAGGTGACCGCCGTCCGCGACGACGTCGTCGTCGGCACCGGCCCGTCGCACACACTGCGACCGGAACTGCACACCTTCTCCGCCCGGGACGGAATGGAGTTGTCCGGATGGCTGTTTCGGCCCCGTATCGACGCGGCCGCCGATCCCGATGCCGGGCCGACCCCGTACCTGCTGTATTTCCACGGTGGCCCGGAGGCCCAGACCCGGCCCGACTATCACTTCCTGTTCGGTCCCCTCGTCGACGCCGGCATCGGCGTGTTCGCCCCGAACGTCCGCGGCTCGTCCGGCTACGGGCGACTGTTCTCCCACGCCGACGATCGCTACGGCCGCTACGCCGGCATCGATGACGCCGCCGACTGCGCACTGTATCTGTCCGACAACAACATTGCCGATCCCGATGCCCTGTACGTGTCGGGCCGCTCCTACGGCGGATACCTGACCATGGCGTGTGTGACGTTCCATCCGGAGCTGTTCGCGGCCGGGATCGCGATCTGCGGGATGAGCGATCTGGAGTCCTTCTTCCGCAACACCGAGCCGTGGATCGCAGTGGCCGCCTACACCAAGTACGGTCACCCCGAATCGGACCGGGAGTTGCTGCGTGACCTCTCGCCGATCCACCGCATCGACGAGGTCCGCGCGCCTCTGCTGGTGATCCACGGCGCCCACGACACGAACGTGCCGGTCAGCGAGTCCCAGCAGATCGTGCACGAATTGCGGGCCCGGGGACTGACCGCCGAGTTGCTGATGTTCGGCGACGAGGGCCACGAGATCGTCATCCGCGACAATCAGCAGCGGATGACCAACGCGATCGCCGACTGGGTCCGGCGGCATCCGTCGGCGCGGGCGGCCCATGCCACCTCGGCCCAGAACGCGCGGGCTGCGGGATTCGGTTGGGACGGCGCCGGATCCGGATTCGGACGGGGACCGTCGTGAACCGCCGCCGGCCGAATCCGCTCGTCTCCCGGCTCATCGAAGTGCGTTCCCGCAGTGATCATTCGACCATCGAGGAGGAGTTGCGCAGCCTGATCCTCTCGAGCGGCGCACCCCCGGGCACCACCATTCCGCCCGGCGAGGTCGCCGACGCGTACCGGGTGAGCCCAATCCCTGTGCGCGAGGCTCTGAAAACCCTTGTCGGCGAAGGTCTCGTGGTGCATCAACGCAACTCCGGCTACCGGGTGAGCGAGTTGTCCACCGAGGAACTGAAGGAAATCTACTTCGTCCGTGGCGTGCTCGAGCAGGCCGCGCTGGCCCGGGCGGTCGATCGGGTGACCGATGCCGACATCGCTGCGGCCCGGGACTGTCACGACCAGCTGCTGACCGCCACCAAATGGGGCGACGGGAAATCGTTCCACGACGTCTCACGGCAATTCCACGCCCACCTCACCGACCCGTGCGGGATGCCCCGACTGCTGTCCATGTTCGAGGCGACCTGGAATCTCACCGAACCGTTCCAGATCATGCGCAGCGTCAGTGCGTCGACCCAGTCACTGCTCAACGAGGATCACGAGGCGATGCTCGCGGCGTTCGCCGATCGTGACACGGCCACCGTTCTCCAGGTCGCCCGCGCCCATCATTCCCGGCTGGAGGCGGCCATTTTGGAGACCGCCGACATCCGTGAGACCGGTCCCAGCTGAAGCACCCTCGTCCTCACCGACGGCGCTCACCCCACCCTTGACAGCGCTCGCGTCACCGCTGACAGCGCTCACCCCACCCTTGACAGCGCTCGCGTCACCGCTGACAGCGCTCTCGCGCCTCATTGGAAGCGCTCTGCCGATCTTTGGTTCGACTGCGCAACACTCATTTCGGGTACCGGTTCGACGACTCAAAGCGCTGTCGAGGTCCAGGAGAGCGCTGTCAACGGTAGGGAAAGCGCCGTCAACTCAGAAGTGCTATCTGTGGATCAGCAAAGAGTTGTTAAAAGTGGCAAAGATGGCCTTGCGACAGAATATATCCACCGATTAATCACCGGGTAACACAACGTTCTTAGCGTGTTCTCCATCGCATCAGTCGAAGGAGAATCCCCATGTCCACAGAGGTACCACAGGCCGCGACGCATCACAGCGCCGCCGGTGAGAGTGTCATCAAACCCGAGTACGACCCGTCACTGACCAACGAAGACCTTGCGCCGCTGAAGAAACAGACGTGGACGTGGTACAACATCTTCGCCTTCTGGATGTCGGATGTGCACAGCGTCGGCGGATATGTCTTCGCCGGAAGTCTTTTCGCGCTGGGTATCGCCGCCTGGCAGGTGCTGGTGGCCTTGATCGTCGGCATCGTCGCGGTCAATCTGCTGTGCAATCTGGTGGCCCGGCCGTCGCAGCAGGCCGGCGTCCCCTACCCGGTCACCACGCGAATTGCGTTCGGCATCAAGGGCGCCAACATCCCCGCGATCATCCGCGGCGTGATCGCAGTGGTCTGGTATGGAATCCAGACATATCTGGCATCGGTGGCCTTCGGCCTGCTCGCCATCAAGTTCTGGCCGTCACTCGAGCAGTACGCCGACCCGGACATCCACTCCTTCCTCGGCCTGGCACCGCTGGGCTGGGCGGGCTTCGTGCTGATGTGGGTGCTGCAGGCGCTCGTGTTCTGGAACGGCATGGACACCATCCGCAAATTCATCGACTTCTGCGGCCCCGCAGTCTATGTCGTGATGATCCTGCTCGCCGGCTACCTGATCATCGAGGCCGGCTGGTCGAATGTGCACTTCGATCTCTCCGAGGGCACCGGAACCACCGGATGGGCCTCGGTCACCGCCATGATCAGCGCCTTCGCGCTGGTGGTCTCCTATTTCTCCGGACCGATGCTCAACTTCGGTGACTTCTCCCGCTACGGAAAGAGCTTCGGCGAGGTCAAGAAGGGCAACTTCTGGGGTCTGCCGGTCAACTTCCTGTTCTTCTCGTTGCTGGTGGTCTGCACCGTCTCGGCGGGCGCAACGGTGATCGGCCGCGACGAGGACGGCGCGATCGTCACCGACCCGGTGCACATCGTCGACCACATCGACAACACCACCGCCGCCGTACTGGGCGTGCTGACCTTCGCGATCGCCACCATCGGCATCAACATCGTCGCCAACTTCGTCTCCCCTGCCTTCGACTTCTCCAACGTCGCGCCGACGAAGATCACCTGGCGGATGGGCGGCATGATCGCCGCGGTCGGTTCGGTCCTGATCACCCCGTGGAATCTGTTCAACAACGCCAACGCGATCCACTACACGATGGATACCCTCGGTGCGGTGATCGGTCCGCTGTTCGGCATCCTCATCGCCGACTTCTACCTGATCAAGCGCAAGCAGATCGAGGTCGACGACCTGTTTTCCACCAAGTCCACCGGCACCTACTTCTACCGCAACGGCTGGAACCCGGTCGCGGTGCTGTCGGTGATCGCGGCGTCGATCATCCCGATCTGCTTCGTACTCTTCGGCACCGCCTACCAGGCCAGCTTCACCTGGTTCATGGGCGCCGCGGCGGGTCTGGTCTTCTACTACCTCGGCATGCGCTTCGCACCGAAGTCGTTCATCTACGGCTCCGGTCTGACCGCGGCCACGACGACCGACATCTCGGTGGCCGCCGACGGGACGACCACCGTCGCCGAGACCCCGACCAAGGTCACCGCCGGCGATGCCGACGGCGACGGAATGTCGAAGGTCTGAGCGCGATCCCATGAAGTTGGTTGTCATCAACCCGAACACCACCGCCGAGATGACCGCGGTGATCGCCAGGGCCGCACGATCCGTCGTGCGTGCCGATGGGCAGATCATCGCGGTCACCTCGGCGATGGGGCCGGCGTCCATCGAGAGTCACTACGACGAGGCTCTCGCCGTGCCCGGCGTGCTCGACGCGATCGCGGCTCACCCCGACGCCGACGGCTACCTGCTGGCCTGCTTCGGTGACCCGGGACTCGACGCGGCCCGCGAACTCGCGGACGCACCGGTCCTCGGCATCGCCGAGGCGGGCATGCACCTCGCCGCCCCACTCGGTCGCGGCTTCTCGGTGGTCACCACGCTCTCACGCACCATCGGCCGAGCCGAGGATCTCGTCGCCCACTACGGTTTCTCGAAGCACTGCAACGGTATTCACGCCTGCGACATCCCGGTTCTGGAACTCGAATCCAACCCCGACACCGCCGATATCCTCGCCAAGGCCTGCGCCGACGCCCTGCACTCCGACGGTTCCGACGCGATCCTCCTCGGCTGCGCCGGCATGGCCGACCTCGCGCGACGCATGTCGGCGCAGATCGGCGCACCGGTCATCGACGGCGTCGCCGCGGGGGTGGGCATGCTCGCGGCGATGGCCGCGATGGGCTTGCGCACCGGGACCAGTAGCGGCGAGTTCGCCCCGCCGCTACCGAAACGCTACGTCGGCACGCTCGAGGGATTCGGGATCGCCCCCGACCACACCTGAGCGTGTGGCCGCAGCCGCGGACCCGATAGGCTCACCGTCATGGAGTCCACCGCCGACACCGACCCAGCCGATCACGAGGCTGCGTTGACCCGTGCCGCGCTGCGGGCTGCCACCGGCGACCGTGCCGCATTGACGACGTTCATCGAGGCCACCCACACCGATGTGTGGCGATTCATCGCCCACCTCGGCCATGCGAGCACCGCCGACGACCTGACCCAGGAAACCTTCCTGCGGGCCATGCGGTCGTTGCCGCGGTTTCGGGCCGAGGCCAGCGCGAAGACCTGGCTGCTGTCGATCGCCCGACGCGTCTGCGCCGACGAGGTGCGCCGCGCCCAGTCCCGACCTCGGGTGAACGCCGACGTCGACTGGGTCTCGGCCGCCGACGCCGCCCATGCGGGCCGGTCCTACGTGCGCTGGGAAGATCTCGTCGAGATCAACATGCTGCTCGCGGATCTGCCGACCGAACGTCGGGAAGCCCTGGTGCTCACCCAGATCCTCGGACTGTCGTATCAGGAGGTCGCCGAGGTCACCGGATGCCCGATCGGGACCGTACGTTCCCGTGTGGCCCGCGCCCGCGAATCCCTCGTCGCCGCGTCGTCGGCTCATCGCCGCAGCGTGTAGCCCTTCTCCGTCGAGTGGGCACCCTTTCCCGTCGAGTGGGCGCCCTTTCCCGTCGAGTGGGCACCCTTTCCCGTCGAGTGGGCACCCTTTCCCGTCGAGTGGGCAGACCACATCCGCATCGGTGACCCAGATCACCCACGATCACCGGGAACTCTGGGCCCCGCACATCCGACCTATCCTGAGGACGAGTGCGTATGCGGCCGCCGACGTCATCAGCGTGACCAGCCCCTGATGACCCGGCGCCGGGAATCAAGAGGATCGTGTGACCACCGATGTGACGACCGTGACCGGCTCGGATACCGAATCCGTCGGCCCGCCCGAGCCCCAGCGACTCCAGCTCGATCTCACCGGCATGACGTGTGGGGCGTGTGCGGCCCGCGTGGAACGCAAACTCAACAAGGTCGACGGGGTGAAGGCGTCGGTCAACTACGCCACCCGGGTCGCCACCATCGATGCCGCACCGACGGTCACCACCGACGATCTGTGCGACGTCGTCAACAAGGCCGGCTACGGCGCGACGCCCCGCGATGACGTCCCGCGCGCCATCCCCGACACCGACGCCGCCGAGGCCCGCCGCCTCTTCCGCCGACTCGCCGTCGCGGTGGTGCTGTTCGTGCCGCTCGCCGACCTCTCGATCGTGTTCGCGGTGGTGCCGACGACCCGCTTCCCCGGCTGGCAGTGGCTGCTCATCGCGATGGCCGCACCCATCCTGACGTGGTGCGCGTGGCCGTTCTACAAGGTGGCCGCGAAGAATCTGCGCACCGGCGCGGCGACCATGGAGACGCTGGTGACGCTCGGTGTGCTCGCCGCCACCGGCTGGTCGTTGTACTCGATGTTCACCACCGACCCCGACGCCCGGGCGACCACCGGCGTGTGGGATGCCATCTGGAGTAGCGATTCGATCTACCTCGAGGTGGCCACCGGCGTCACCGTGCTGGTGCTGGCCGGACGGTATTTCGAGGCGCGGGCCCGGTCCCGGGCCGGCGGTGCGTTGCGCGCGCTGGCCGCGATCGGCGCCAAGGATGTCGCCGTCCTGCTGCCCGACGGCCGCGAGATGCGGATCCCGGCCGAGGAGCTGAAGGAACAGCAGCGTTTCGTCGTGCGTCCCGGGGAGACGGTCGGCACCGACGGCCTGGTCATCGAGGGCCACGCCGCCATCGACATGAGTGCGATGACCGGCGAATCCCGGCCCGTCGAGGTCACCGTCGACGAGCCGGTGATCGGCGGCACGACGGTCCTCAACGGACGGATCATCGTGGAGGCCGCGGCGGTCGGTGCGGATACCGCATTCGCAGGCATGATGCGCCTGGTCGAGGAGGCCCAGTCCGGTAAGGCCCGCGCACAACGGCTCGCCGACCGCATCGCCGGTGTCTTCGTCCCGATCGTCGTCGTGTTGTCGCTGGTCACGCTGGCCACCTGGCTGCTCCTCGGGCAGCCCGCCGACCGTGCGGTGTCCGCGGCGCTGGCGGTGCTGATCATCGCCTGCCCGTGCGCACTCGGCCTGGCCACCCCGATCGCGGTGATGGTCGCGACCGGCCGCGGCGCCCAGCTCGGCATCTTCCTCAAGGGCCACCAGACCCTGGACACTTCCCGGCTCATCGACACCGTCGTCTTCGACAAGACCGGCACCGTCACCGAGGGCGCACTGTCGGTGGAGTCGGTGACCGCCGTCGCCGACGCCGATGCCGACGAGGTGCTCGCCCTGGCCGCCGCCGTCGAATCCGCCTCCGAGCATGCCGTCGGCGCGGCGATCGCCGCGGCCGTCGCCGAGGCGGACCGCCGCCCGGTCAGCGACTTCCACGCCGAACCCGGCCGCGGGGTATTCGGCATCGTCGACGGCCGGCGGGTGCGGGTCGGATCGCCGCGCTGGGCCACCGCGAACACCGTCGTCCCCGCCGACCTCGCGCGCGTCCGACGCGACGCCGAGGCGGCCGGCACCACCGTCGTCTACGTGGTCGTCGATGACGAGCCGGTCGCCGCGATCTGCGTCGCCGACACCGTCAAGGCGTCCGCCCCCACGGCCATCGCCGCGCTGCGTGCCGCCGGTCTCCGCACAATCCTGCTGACCGGAGACAATGCGGGTGCCGCCCGTGCCGTCGCCGACGCGGTGCAGGTCGACGACGTGATCGCCGAGGTCCTGCCCGACCAGAAGGTGGAAACGATCCGCCGTCTGCAGGACGAGGGTCATTCGGTGGCGATGGTCGGCGACGGCATCAACGACGGTCCGGCCCTGGCGACCGCGGATCTGAGCCTGGCCATCGGTGCAGGCACCGACGTCGCGATCGGCGCCGCCGACGTGATCCTGGTGCGCGATGACCTGCGTGCGGTGCCGGCGGCGCTGAGCCTCGCGGGAGCGACGCAGAAGACCATCCGCACCAACCTGGTGTGGGCGTTCGGCTACAACGTGGCCGCGATCCCGATCGCCGCGCTCGGAGTGCTCAACCCGCTGATCGCGGGGGCGGCGATGGCGTTGTCGTCGCTGTTCGTCGTCACCAACAGCCTGCGGCTGCAGCATTTCGGCGAGTCACGCCGCTGAGCTGACCCGCCGAGCTCACCCGCCGAGCCGAGCCGCCGGGCCGACCTGGTCCCGCGTCAGCGGCGTGCTCGCACCGTCAGCCCCACGGTGGCCACGACGGCAATCACGAACAGGGCGATCACGATCACGGAACCGTGCGTGAGAACAAGTGTCACCGCCAGCGCACCGGAGACGAATGCCCCGCCGCCCGCGGCGATCCACCATGCGCCCGAACGCGATTCGCGGTCCGACTCCGACGGTGCGGGCTGCTCGGCACGCGCGGCGAGCATCCGTTCGACCAGATCCGGCCCGGTGTCGGAACCCACCACCCGCAGCGGTTCGCGGATCTGCGGGAGCGCAATCGCGGCCAGCGCGGCGGCAAACTCCGTGCAGTCGGCGCATCCGGCGACGTGCTCGTCGACCCGCACCGACGGAACGGTCTCCCGTTCGCCGTCGGTACGCGCCGACAACGCCTCTCGCGCCACCTCACACCGCATGAATCGATTGTCCCGATCGGGTCAAGCCGGACCTCTCAGCGCCGCGACTTCGCGAGGTCTTCGAGCATCTTGTTGTAATCGTCGAGTTCGGTGTCCTCGTAGGTCTCCGCGTGCCGGTCGGCGCGGCGGGCGGCCCGCCGATCGGATTTGGCCCACTGCGAGACGATCGCGACGACGACGAGGACGACCGGCACCTCACTGGCACCCCAGGCGATCGCACCGCCGAGCCATTGGTCGTGCAACCGGTCGGTCACCCACGGCAGATCGAGCTGACTGTAGAACTTGTCGCCGACCACCGAGGTCATCGTCATCAGTGCGATACCGAAGAACGCGTGAAAGGGCATGACCGCGAACAACAATCCGATCCGTGCCAGGAACGGGATGCGACGCGGGCCCGGATCGATGCCGATGATCACCCAGTAGAAGAGGTAGCCGACGAAGATGAAGTGAATGGTCAATAGGACGTGGCCCCAGTGGTACCGCGCGAATGTCCCGAAGATCGCGGTGAAGTACACCGCGTACAGCGACAGCACGAACAACACCAGAGCGACCGCCGGATGCGACAGGAAGCGGGTGACCTTGGAGTGCAGCGCCCACAGCAACCATTCCCGCGGACCGGGTGGGCGGCGGGAACCGGCGGTCGGCAGGGCTCGCAAGGCGAGGGTGGCGGGTGCCCCGAGCACCAGCAGTACGGGCGCAAACATGTTCAGCGCCATGTGTTCTGCCATGTGGACGCTGAACATCGCCGATCCGTAGGCCCGGATACCCGAGCCGGTGACGATGATCACGCACAGGCAGCCGAGTATCCAGGAGATGGTGCGTCCGACGGGCCAGGCGTCGCCCCGTCGATACAACCGCCATGCTCCCAAGCCATAGAGGATCGCGGCGACGACGAATGCCGTCCCCATCACGAAGTCGAAGCGCCAGAAGGTGGCCAGTCGCCAGGCGTCGGGCGCGCCCGGCAGTTCGTAGCCGAGGAACACATCCCACGCGGTGAAGGTGTGTGCCAGCAGCCCGGGGGCGACGCGGGTGTCCATCACCGTCCAGCACGCGACGACGACGATCATCAGCACCGCGGCGAGGACCTGTGGACGCCAGATCCGGTCGGCACCCGATCCTCGCAGCGCGACGATGCTGCACACCAGCACCGCGGCCAGCGCGATGAGCATCACCATTGCGGCCAGACCGAACGCGGTGGAGAACAGGTAGCGCACCGGCAGCAGGAACGCCACCAGCCCGCTTCCGGCGAGCAGCGCGACGGTGTCGGCGATGGCCAGGATCCACGCGTGCCGGCGTTCCAGGATCGCCCGATCCGAGTCCGGTGTGACCACCGGCGCGGTCGCGAACGCGACGCGGTAGCCGATGCCGATAGCGGCGGCCAGGATGAAGAGGATGACCAGGCTGGTCGTGTAGTCGTGGTTGGGGCCCTGACCACCGTTGCCGGCCATCGGCAGGGCCGCCACCGCGATGCCGGTCGGGATCAGCAGCACCAGGTGCGCGATCCAGGACAGGAAGAACCGGATCGCGATTGCCACGATCGTTGCGAAGATCGCCACCACCAGCCAGGCCACCGCCTCCTCGCTGACCCCGATCGCGTCGAACAGCGTGCCCGAGGACAGCACCTTGCCCAGCGGCAATCCGTAGCCGTCGGCGGCCGCGACCCCCACCATCAGCCACGACAGCACCGCCCACACCGGCGCGGCCGACGAGACGAAGCGGTGGGCGCGGTAGACGGTCGCGTCGATGATGCCGTTGGAATCGGGCCGGGCTCCGGCGACGACGAAGGCCAACGCACCCAGACACAATGCGGCCAGCACCGTACCGAGGAAGTACCCGGCGACGTCGGCAATGGCGATCGGCATCCCGGGGTAGGGGTCGCCGCGCTCGATGTGGCGGGCCGACCCGCTCGCGGCCCCGTAGATGACGATGCCGACCAGCGCGATGCCGACCAGCGCCGCCAGCCATCGAGCCGTCCGGATGGTCGGTCGGGTCGGGGCGGTGGTGTCGTCGGTGCCCGGTACGTCGGGCGAGTGTGTGTCGGGAGCGGTCACAGAATGTAGGTCTCCTAGCAACGCTGCAGCGAGACAGCGTCGGAGTAAAGTCTACGACGCTGCGTCGGTGTGACCGATTCGGCGCCGATCGGGCCGCTCAGTCGCGACTCAGGCGGGCCCAAGTACGCTGAACAGCGGCGTGGAGACCTCGCGGCGAGATTCCGGGGTGCTGCGGCCGTGCGAACCGTTGACTTGGAGTGTGAGGGAACCCGTGGCAGACAAACGTCGGAAGCCAGTCGTCGACCCACGAGCCGCCGAGCGTCGGCGCTCGCTGTTCATGCGGATCGGGGCCGTGGTGGCGATCATCGTCGTCGCGGCCGTCGTCGCCGTCTCCATCCTGTGGTCCAACGGGAAGATTTTCAGTGACGACAGTTCGGTCGCCGCCGGTACCCCGCCGACGGTCACCACCGACGGGGCCTTCCGCATCACCACCGCTCCGGCCGGTACCACCCCCAAGGCGGTCGTGGAGATCCTCGAGGACTTCCAGTGCCCGGTGTGCAAGCAGTTTGAATCCGTGTTCGGCGACGCGCTCACCCAGCTGAAGTCCAATCCGAACGTCGCGATCGACTATCGGCCGGTCGCCATCCTCGACCGGATGTCGTCGACGAACTACTCGACCCGCGCGGCGAACGCGTCGGCGTGTGTGGCCGAATCGACCGGCGGCGCCAACAACTTCGAGGTGTGGCTGAAATTCCACTCCCTGCTCTATGAGAACCAGCCCGCCGAGAACGGTTCCGGCCTCACCGATGACCAGTTGGCGTCCTACGCCACCGAAGCCGGTGCGCAGAATGTCAAGGACTGCATCACGCGCGGTGACTACGAGGACTGGGTCACCCAAGAGACCAAGGACTCTGGTGTCACCGGAACACCGACCGTGAAGATCAACGGGCAGGACTTCAACATCCAACAGGGCCCCGAGGCCTTCGTGGCAGCGGTTAATGCCGCTGCCGGCTCCCAGCAGTAGGACCCAGCCCAGCAGCAGGATCGAACGAAACGACATCATGGCCGGCATCACATCTGAGACCGAACCCGACAAGGCGCTCGACGCGGACTCCCTCGAATCCGATGACAGCACCGACGATTCGACCGACGACCGATCGTGGTGGCTGCAACGTCCCGACGTTTCCCCCGCCACCGGCATCGCCGTGCTGGTGCTCGGGATCATCGGGTTCATCGCGTCGGCGACGCTGACGATCGAACGCATTGAGCTGCTGATCAATCCGTCGTACCGCCCGAGTTGCAGTATCAATCCGGTGTTGTCGTGCGGTTCGGTGATGGTGACGCCGCAGGCCCGGCTGTTCGGCTTCCCGAACCCGCTGATCGGTATCGCGGCGTTCTCGGTGATCATCGTCACCGGTGTCCTCGCGACGGGTCGCGTGTCGTTGCCCCGGTGGTACTGGCTGGGGCAAACCATCGGCCTGGCACTGGGTTTCGTCTTCGTCAACTGGCTGGCGTTCGAGAGTCTGTACCGGATCAACGCGCTGTGCCCGTACTGCATGGTGGTCTGGACCGTCACGCCGATCCTGCTGATCCTCTCGGCCGGACGACTCCTCGGAGATTCTTACCGCGCCCGCGACATTCGCGGCTGGCTCTGGGTGCTACTTCCCCTCTGGTACGCAATCGTCATCGTGGCCATCGGAATTCAGTTCTGGGATTACTGGTCCACACTCATCTGAGCCGACCGAGTCGCGAGGAGCCCCAGGGCCTTGCGTGAGCCCCGGCGCCTTGCGTTGAGCTCCGTCGAAACGACGATCCTCGAGACCACGCAACGTGGAGCTGGGAACTGGTTGCAGCGCAGCATCACCCGACGGCAGACCGAAGCCGGCCGCCTACCGCGGATAGGTGGTGATGGTTTCCCCGGAGACGGGGTCGCGCCAGATGACCGCCCGATCGGCGAGCATGGTGGGGATCAACAAGCCCATGTGTTTGCGTTGGTGGTCCGGGGTGCACAGCGGCATCAGGTTGAATTCCACCGTCCAGCCACCGGTGATCGGATCCTGGTGCACGAATTTCACCAGGTGATCGATCTGGCAGTCACTGGCCGGCCGACCGCACTGCGGATACCGGCAGGTGCCATCCAACTCGATGATCTTCTCCCGCAACCACGCTGGTATCCGATACGTCAACGCACCCGGCGGCGGGAGGAAATATCCGCCGTGCCCGGACGGGTCGACCGGTGCCGCGGGGAACGGATCGTCGAGACGACGCCACGCCGCCGGTATCCGATCCAGCGAGGTGGCGGTGCTGACGGTGGGTATGTCCAGGGTGGGAAACTCGGTGACGGTCACCAACTGTCCCGAACCGATCAACGACCTGGCATGAGCTTCGTCCACCACGCCGAAGTACTCCAACCGGGCTTCCCGCTGCCCGGACGGGTCGGTGATCAACGACAGCGACAACTGCAAATCGTTTTCGGGTTCGGTGTCGGTGTCGGTGTCGGATTCGGTGTTGGGGTGCGCCTCGACGGTATCCGTTGCCGCACCGTCAGCGTCGCCGTCGGTGACCGTCTCGGGAGCGTCGGTCGTCTCGGGTTCGGTGATCTCGTCAGGCTCACCGCACTCGGTTTCGACATCGTCGAACAGATCAGCCGCGTCGTCGTCGGGGTCGATGTCGCGGTCGGTCAGACCACAGGGCTCATCCGGCAACGGGACCGCCCGCGAGCAGTTACCCCGCCCGCATTCACACGACAGGTACGCACCGGGTAGGCCCTGGATTTCGGCGAACGCCGCGACCTGCACCTGACCGCGGCGACGCGGATCACGCGGGCAGATCCGCTCACTGATCATCTGTGCGATCCGCGCCGCCAGATGCGCACCCACCTCCCCCGGTGCGTACACCGAGATACTGCAATGCCCGTTGGTGTCCCGACGGACCCGCACGTTCTGATCACGCGCGGCGGCCTCCTCCCGACGGTCGGCGGCACCGTCGGGATCCAGCGCGATCACCATCTCGGCGACCTGATCCCGCAATGTCGTATCCGCCTGATTACGTCCAGCGAGTTGCAGTGCGCGGGTTTCGGCGAACGCGCGCACATCGTCATCGGACAGCACGACGATCTCGTCGGCGATGATGCGGATACGCTCCAACGACTGGTCACCGGCCAAGAAGGCGGCGGTCACCGTCGGGAGCGTCGACAGCAGGAAGCTCAGCGTCATCCACGCGGTGGCTTGCGGCACCGACACACCCAGCGCGGTCGAGACCTTGCCGGTGGCGGCTTTGTCGACGGCACCGGTGGTGTGCACGTTGGTCATGTGGCCCGAGAGCAGCATCTCGTCGTACACGGCATGCCCGATCCGCGCTGCCGACAACACCTTCCGGGCGATCACCTGTCGTTCCTGGCGTTGCAGGGATCGGGCCAGAGCGGTGGCCGTCTCGGCGGGGAGGTGATCGATCATGGCCGCGTCGTCGGCGGTCATCGACAGTTCCGGCGCGGTAGTCGTGCGAATTGTGGTGTCGGCCATGATGTTCACCCCCTTGATCGATCGCTCCAACTGAACTGACTCAAGTGTAACGACGACCACCGACAACCTTCTCCGCGCGGAATCTGGTGGGGGTGAACGCTGTCGGCTATATCGCGCGTGGGTTCGGTTGGGGGTGGCCAGGTTTCGTCGTCGGCCTGCGGAGGTCTCGACACGGTCCTCCGCTATCGCTCCGGACCGGCTCGACCAGCTGGCGGGTCGGCGAGAGCGTCAGCCCGCTGCGAGCAGATCACCGATCCGGCAAGCCATCATCATGATCGTGGCGTGCGGGCCACTGCGTCCGGGACTCGGCAGGATCGAACCGTCGACGATGCGCAGGCCCTTCACGCCCTGCACACCGCCCAACCAGTCGACCGCATCGCCCATAGGCATACTCCCCCAGGCGTGTTGGGAGGTACGGACCACCGGGTCGATGACGATCGACCCGGGGTCGACGAGATCGTCGAACTCCTTGGAGGACAACATATCCACCACGTCGTCGGCGACCGACCACATCCGGGCCGCGTCGTCGGTCAACGGCGGGTCGAGGATCACCTCGACGCCGCCGCCGGACGCGGTGACCACCGAACCGGTACCGCTGTGAAGCATGGAGCAGACTCCGACCACCGGTCGCCCACCCCGACCACCGGTCACATAGCGATCGAAATCGTCAGAATAACAGCGGATTTCGATTCCGGATTCGGTATGAACGACGGTCTGTAGCAGCGGTGTCAGGTCCTCGGCATCGGTGCGCCCGTAGCCGACGAGCACCTCGCGGTGCTCACCGATCCGCGCGCTGTCGCCGACACCGAACACCTGCGGTTGCGATCGCAGCAGCAGCCCGGCAGTACCCAACGTACCGGCGCACAGGATCACTTCGTCACATCGCACCGCCTCCCCACCGACGCGGACGCCGATGATTCGTCGACCACTGACCGCGAGGTCCTCGACATGCGCATCCGTCCGGACAGTCAGGTTCGGCCGGCCGATCGCGGCACGCAGGTACGCCTCCGCCGCTGTCATCCTCAGCCCGTCGACCTGATTGCCGAGTACCCGGTTCAGGCCGACGATCGGCCAGCGCTGCACCGGATCTCGCGTCGGTACCCGCGATGCCCAATATCGCTCGAAAGCCCGTGCCGCCGCACTGAGCTCCCCGTCGGCGGCCGGACGGACCGACATTCTGCCACCGGGATCATCGAGTTCCCGGTAGGCCGCTTCCACCTCGGCGAGGCCCCATCCGCTCGGCCAGGACGCGAAATCGGTGTCGTGCCACCGCAGAAAGTAGCCCCCGTTGACCACCGACGACCCGCCGAGCCCACGCCCGCGCACCACCACGTGGCCCAATGCCTCCGGAAGTGTTGTCGCGTAGATCGAGTCGGCCCCGATGGGCAGTCGCCGCAGATCCCGGATGGAGTCATCGGGCCAACCGGGCCCCTGCTCGAGAAGCAGCACCGAGCGGGCTCCGTCGCGACTGAGTTTGTCGGCCAACACGCAACCCGCGCTGCCCGCACCGACGATGACGACGTCGACGGTCGAGGGCACGCGCTCGGTCACCCCGGTCACCTCACCGGGTGACGATGGGCCGCAACGCTCCCAGATCCCGCTCGCGCACAACGCCTTCCCACAAACCGGTGCCATACGCGAGGTCGTCGAGACGACGGCACACCAGGTAACCGATCGGACCCATCGCCGGCGCGGCCCCGGGTTCGGCAATCACCGACCGAATCCACTCGACGACCCCCTCGACGACGGCCACCTCGATGACGAGAGCCCGGAAACGCTTGGAGATCAACGCCAGCACCAGCGCCACCGGCCAGTAGTGGCGACAGATCGCACCCGCGGCCTGCAAGAGCCCGAACCCGGCGGCGCGGCCGGTCATCTGCGCGGCGGCCACCGGCGCATCGGGAAGATCGCCGAGCCGCGTCCGCAGCCGGTAGGCCACCCGGGTCAACACCAGGAACGCGATCGCCAGACCCACCTTGGTCCGGGACAGCAGCGCACCGACGGCCACCGCCATCGAGGCGGTCATCACCATCGGAGCCGCGGTGCTTCCGTGCCGCTGCGCGAGGAACGCCGCTCCCGTTCCGTAGAACCGGCGACGCGACAGGACCTGCCGCATACTCGTCCGGTGATCATGCGCAACCCGCGCGACGGGATCGTATCGGATGCGCCAGCCCGCCTCGTGTAGTCGCCAGCACAGGTCGACGTCCTCAGCCACCCGCAGCTTCTCGTCGAATCCGCAGAAAGCGTTGCGCCGCACGATCATCGCCGCACTCGGAACGTAGGGCACCGGGGTTCCGGGAACCACCGCGGCCTCACCGGGACCCATGTCGAGTGACGAATATCGGTTCTCGTAGCGTTCGGCCAGCGACGGACGCCGACGCATCGTCGGCCCGTCCTCACGCCCGGACAGCCCGACGATGCGTGGTGCCGCCAGCGCCACCAGCGGATCGGAGAAATGCGCCATCAGCATCATCAGCCACTCGGGTTCGGGCACGACATCCGAATCGAGGAAGGCGACGAACTCGGTCTGCGCCGCGGCCGCTCCGGCATTGCGCGCCGCGGCCGGACCACGATTGCGGTCGAACCGGATGACCTGCACGAGCGGACCGGACGCGACAATCGGTTCGGCCGACCCGTCGTCAACGACGATCACGCGCCGACCGTCCACCGCCGCTACCAGTCTGTCCACACCGGACTGGTTGTCGCGCACCGGGATCACGATGGTGACATCGTCGACGCACGGACCCGCCATCGGCCGTGGATGAGCGATCCCCGCCTCGAGCAGGGTGCGGGAGAGGCGACGGGTGGCCGGGTCACAGACCTCGATGCGGCCGTAGCCGGAGGTCATCCCCAACGCGGCGTCGCTGAGCCGCATCATCCGTGTGGGCGATCCGCCGACCAGGAAACGAAGGTCACCGCCCCTGGCGCAACGCATGTCGATCTGCACCTGGAATCCATCCGGCAGACCGGAATCCTGCGCCCGGATTGTGGCCGTGGTCGATTCGACGGTGGTCACCGCAGCCGCCCCCCGTCATCGACGGTCCATTCGGTCAACGCCCGGGCGAGGTCGCCGATCGCGTGATCGAGCAGAAGCGCGCCCGCCTCGGCCGACGACGACGACGCGTCGCCGAGAATCCCGTTGGCACTCACCGCCGAGACCCCGCCGGTGCGCAGCGCGTCCATCAGGGTGGCCATCGGTTCCCGATTGCCCACCTCGAGCCGATCCGAGCGCACCACATCGGGTGAAAGATGAAGCAGGACCGAGGTTTCGGTGTGACCCGCATGCGCGTCAGCGTCCGGGAACATACACGGATACCACGCCACATCCCGGGCCTCGTACCGTAACCGTGCGACCGCCGTGGTCAATGTGGGCACATTCCCTCCGTGTCCGTTGACGAAGGCGATCCGCTGCGCCCACCGGCATGCGCTGCGCCCGTACTCCAGCAGCACTGCGCCCAGCGCCTCCGCGCCCAGCGAGATGGTGCCGGCGAATCCCTCGTGCTCACCGCTGGCCCCGTAGGGAATTGCCGGAGCACAGGAGTAGGGAGCGTCGGTTGCCAGACGCCCGTGCGCACCGGATGCCACCGCCACCGCGATGCGGGTGTCGGTGTCGAGCGGAAGATGCGGTCCGTGTTGCTCGAATGAGCCCACCGGTACCAGTACGGTCATCGCCGAGTCGGTCAGTTCCGGCCACACGTATCGCCCCAACGTCGCCGGTCGCACCATTCGGCCAAGTTTAGTGCGCAAAGCGCCCAGGGGTAACCGGTCGGCGGGTATTTCCCTCACCGATTCCCGACGCCGCCGACCCGCTTGCCGAGCGATCGGTCGGTTGTGGAATCCTGGACGGCATCGCCGTGACACCCGCCACATATGGGTGCCAGATCAGGGAGGACCACCATGACCGGAGAATCCGCATCCACCAGCGGTAAGAGCGGACCGCTCAGCCGTGTTCGCGTGATCGAATTCGCGGGCATCGGCCCCGGCCCGCATGCCGCGATGCTGCTGTCGGACCTCGGTGCAGACGTGATCCGCGTGCAACGCCCCGGCTCCCTGCCGCGTGAGGGAGCCTCGGCCGACGCACTGCTGCGCGGCCGTCGGGTCGTCGAGGCCAACCTCAAGGACTCCGCCGACCACGAGACCATCCTGAATCTCATCCGCAAGGCCGATGTGATCCTCGAGGGCTTCCGCCCCGGCGTGATGGAACGCCTCGGCTTCGGACCGGACGCCCTCGCAGAGGTCAATCCCGGCCTGGTCTATGGCCGCATGACCGGCTGGGGGCAGGACGGGCCGCGCGCCGAACTCGCCGGCCACGACATCAACTACATCTCGCTGACCGGCATGCTGCACGCCGTCGGCCGTCGCGGGGAACGTCCGGTTCCCCCGCTGAACCTCGTCGGCGACTTCGGCGGCGGGTCGATGTTCCTCGTCCTCGGGGTGCTCTCGGCACTCATCGAACGCCAGACCTCCGGTAAGGGACAGGTCGTCGACGCCGCCATGGTCGACGGCGCTTCCGTTCTCGGACAGATGATGTGGGCGTTCCGTGGCACCGGACTGTGGTCGGATGAGCGCGGCGTGAACATGCTCGACACCGGCGCGCCTTACTACGACGTGTATGAGACCTCCGACGGCAAGTACATGGCGGTCGGTGCGCTCGAACCGCAGTTCTATGCCGCGTTCATCAACGGTCTCGGCCTGGCCGACGCCGATCTTCCGGCCCAGAGCGACATCTCCCACTGGGACACTCTCCGCAAGACCTTCACCGCCGCCTTCGCATCGCGCACCCGCGACGAATGGACCAAGGTCTTCGAGGGCACCGATGCCTGCGTGTCCCCGGTGCTGACCTTCACCGAAGCGCCCGACGATCCGCACATGGCCGCGCGCGCGAACCTCGTCGAGATCGACGGCGTCACCCAGGCGCAGGTCGCCCCGCGCTTCTCCCGCACCTCCCCCGAGACGCCGACCGGTCCGGCCCGCGAGGCCACCGACCCGGCGACGGTCTGGAACGACTGAGAGAATACCGACCCTGCCGTCGAACTAGAACGTGTTACAGTTTTTGCATGGGACAGTTCGACGGCAAGGTCGTCTACATCACCGGGATCGCACGTGGTCAGGGACGCAACCACGCACTGCGATTTGCACGCGAAGGTGCCTCGATCATCGGCCTCGACATCGCCGCACCGGTCGCCGATCACATCACCTACCCGCCGGCCACCGCCGACGACCTCGCCGAGACCATCCGCCTCGTCGAAGAGGCCGGCGGTAAAATCCTTGCCCGCCAAGGCGATACCCGTGACCTGGCCTTCCAGCAGGAGTTGGTCGCCGACGGCGTCCGGCAGTTCGGCGGCCTCGACCACGTGATCGCCAACGCCGGCATCCTCTCCTGGGGACTCACCTGGGAACTGTCCGAGCAGGAATTCACCGATGTCCTCGACGTCAACGTGACCGGCACCTGGAAGACGTTGCGCGCCACCATCCCCGCCCTCCTCGACACCGACGCCGACAACCGCTCCATCGTCATCATCGCCTCGGTCGCGGGCCTCAAGGCGATGCCGGTGCAGGCGGCCTACTCGGCGTCGAAGTACGCCCTCACCGGACTGGCTCAGACGACCGCGAAGGAACTCGCACCGCGACGGATCCGCGTCAACTCGATCCACCCCTACGCGGTGAACACGCCGATGGGAGTCGCCGACAGCTCGGCGATGAAGATCTTCGACATGGGTGAGTACACACGGTATTTCGTCTCGATGATGGACCACTTCCCGGTGGCCTCCCTCGACGACATCTCCGACGCCGTGCTCTACCTGACCTCGCCCCAGGCCCGCGCCGTCACCGGCTCCCAATTTCAGATCGACATGGGTAATTCCAAGGTCTGACCACGGTGTAGTCCGGTCGGCTGAAATCGCTGCGACCACCGCGAAACGGGCACGCCCACGGCTGATTCGCACCTTACGATCGCCGCATGACCTCCCCCGGGCCCGCCGGTCGACCCGAACCACATCAGCGGGCGGTACCGGCACCGCCCGCAGCGCCGTGGCGCCCGTCATCGCCGCCGCCTCCACCCCCACCCCGACCGGGGCACCACCAGATGCCCGGATACCCTGGGCCACAACAGTTCATGAATCCCGGTGCGGGACTGCCACCCTTGAGCCCGGCGCCGCAGCCTGCGTGGACTCAGCCGAGCACGTCTCTTCCGCCGGGACCTCCCCCGCCACCCCATGGATTCGGCCGAACGCTCGTGCCCCGAGGAGTCGGCATTCCGTGCGCAACACCGGGAGTACGAGGCGGAGGGACTCGATGGGCTCGACCTGGACGTCGAGGTTCTCAGCGTGGACATCCGATCCGATCACGCCTACAGCGTGATCGAACGGGACTACAACGGAGAACGAGTCGAAGCCGACAGCGAAGCACGCCAACTGCCCGACGGATCGTGGTGTCTGATCGATCTCGACTGAATACGCTGCCGCCCAACAGTACTCGGCACCATCCCGAGCAAGGGGACGAAGCGCTCAATGACCACAAACGTCCCCGTCAGCGACCCTGAACGGACAGTTCCGAACAGAATCCCTGTCGGGGACGGTTGTGGGCATCTCACTGAGAGCCAGGGCTCTCCGAACGGATCTCAGGCCTCGCCGTAGGACCGTTCGAAGCCCTCCGGGATGATCAGATCATCGCGCGACAGCTCGTGAACACTCTTGCGTCCCAAGCCCATCAGGACTCCGTCGAGTCCCATGCGCAGCAGGTCGAGCACGTTCTCGACGCCCGGCTGTCCGTTCGCGGCCAGACCCCACAGGTAGGCGCGTCCGATCATCACCGCACGAGCGCCGAGGGCGAGCGCCTTGGCGACGTCGCTACCGCGGCGGATACCACCGTCGAGCAGCACTTCGATGTCATGGCCGACGGCGTCGGCGATCGGGCCGAGCACCCGGATGGTGGCCGGTGTGCCATCCAGGTTGTTGCCGCCGTGATTGGACACCGACAGCGCCGAGGCGCCGATGTCGACCGCACGCTTGGCGTCGTCGAGGCGCGTGATGCCCTTGACCATGAACGGGCCATCCCACTGCTCCCGCAACCACTTCAGGTCCTCCCAGGTGGGCGGTGCGGTGTTCATCCATTCGTAGTACGCACCGAAGAAGGTCGGTCCGGCGGTGCCGACGGTCGGCGGCAGGTTGGGTGCGGTCAGATCGGGAATGATGATCTTGCCATCGCGAATCCAGTCCAGCGCATACCGCGGCTTCGTCGCGATCTCCGGGGCGAGCCGCAGCAGCGCCTTGAAGTCGACCTTCTCCGGGATCTCCGGGCTGCCCCAGTCACGACCGATGTTGAACACCCAGTCGGTGGTGACGATGAGTCCCTTGGCACCGGCCGCCTTGGCGCGCTCCACGCGGGCGAGGATGTCGTCGCGGCTACCGAGCCAGTAGATCTGGAAGAAGATCTTGTCGTTGACCGCCGTCACCTCCTCGATGGGATGGCTGGCGAAACTCGACAGTCCCATCGCGGTTCCGCGAGCGGCCGCGGCGCGGGCGACGGCCACCTCACCGTCGGGGTCGACGGCCTGCACGCCGGTCGGCGAGATCATCACCGGAAACGAGAGCTCTTGCCCCATCACGGTTGTCGTCATCTCACGGTCGGGCTGGACACCGACGACGTGCGGTGCGAAGCCGAGTTCCTTGAAGGCGTCGGTGTTGTCGTTGACGGTCACCCCGGCCTGGGTGCCGGCGACCAGTGACGAGTACACCGACTTGGGCAGCCGCTTCTTCGCGCGGCGCTGCGCCTCGGTGACGGTTTCGAACCAGGGATTACGGGCCCAGGGATTGGTGACCATTGTTCTTGTTCCTACCTATTTCATCTCATGAGCAGCCACCACCGACTCGCCCGGCGTGCGTGCCGGGCGAGCGGTGATCCACCGCGTGGGTACTACAGCGAGAAGCCCGCCAACGGGTTCTCATCACAGCTCTTCGAGGGCGGCCCACCGATCGGGGTCATCTCCCCGTCCGGTCGCCGGGTCATCAGGGTGAGGGGTGTTCCTCGCGAATGGTCCTTGTTTGCAGTGGGTTTGGTGCGTTCACCGGCGAGCAACTGCTCGCCGTAGCCCTGCACACACTCCGGGTCGGGGCCGGCCAGGGGCAGACCGGTGAAGAACTTCGCGGCCATACAGCCGCCACGGCAGGCGTCGAAGTGTGCGCACTTGGTGCACGCGCCGGCGTTCTGCGGTTCACGCAGTTCGAGGAACAGATCCGATTGCTGCCAGATCTGCTGGAATCCGCCGTCGGTGGCGATGTTGCCCGCCAGGAAGTTCTCGTGGATGGCGAACGGGCAGGCGTAGACGTCACCGACCGGGTCGATCAGGCAGACCACGCGACCGGCACCGCACAGGTTCAGTCCGGGCAGGCCGCCACCGCCGGACCCGCCGAAGGCCGACAGGTGGAAGAAGGAGTCACCGGTGAGCACGTTATCTCCGTGCGCGACAAGCCAATTGTAGAGTTCGAGCTGCTGTTCCGGCAGCGGGTGCAGATCGTCCCACACGTCGGCGCCGCGGCCCGACGGGCGCAGCCGGGTGATCCGCAGGGTGGCGTTGTAGCGATCGGCGAGCGCCTTGAACTCGTCGAGTTGGGCGACGTTCTGCCGCGTCATCACCACCGAGATCTTGGCGTCACGGAAGCCCGCCTCGCTCAGGTTCTCCAGCGCACGGACGGCCATGTCGAAGGAGCCCGGGCCGCGCACCGCGTCGTTCACCTCGGCGGTGGCACCGTCCAGGGAGATCTGCACGTCGACGTAGTCCGAGGCCGCCAGCCGCGCCGCCACCTCTTTGTTGATTCGTAAACCGTTGGTGGAGAACTTGACTCCCACCTGATGACTGGTCGCGTAGTCGACCAGTTCCCAGAAGTCCGGCCGCACCGTCGGCTCGCCGCCACCGATGTTGACGTAGAAGACCTGCATCCGCTGCAGCTCGTCGATGATGGCCTTGCACTGTTCGGTCGACAGTTCCCGCGGGTCACGTTTACCCGACGACGACAGGCAGTGCACACACGCGAGGTTGCACGCGTAGGTGAGCTCCCAGGTCAGACAGATCGGGGCGTCGAGACCCTTCTCGAACTGGTCGACGAGGCGCCCGACCTTGGGCGGAGCCGACTCCGCCACCGGGGCGACGCTGGCGAGTCCGGTTGCGGTGGGCGGCATCTCGAGTGTGGTCATGCGGGTCTCCTCGGGCTTTTCAGGAGCGGTATGTGGACGGTGCGGATCTGCGGTGCGCCTCAGCGGCGGACGATCATCCCGGAATCGGCAAGGGCCGACAGCGCCTGCAGATACAGCGGCCGCTCGGCGGTACCGATACCGGCCGCGACGAATGCCTGCTCGGCGGAGTCGTGCGCAGCCAACGACTGCACGATCCCGACGACGGTGAGGTTTTTCAGGAATGACAGCTTGCGCGTCCCGAAGTGATAGAGGAGCGCACCGAAGGGTTCCGGGCGCAGCGCCACCTTGGGATTGAGCTCCCAGGCGGCACCGACGTCGAAGGACAGTGCCTTGCGGATGGTGGTGGGGGCGGGGGCCGGGGAGTCGCGCCGGTCACCGGCGATCGCATCGGAGCGATCGCCGGCAACCGGAGCCGATGTCGGGGTGGACATCAGTAGACCCCGCACATCCCGTCGATCGAGACCTCTTCGACGAGGGACTCACCCACGAGCTCGGTGTCGACGTCGGCGGGAACCGACAAGTCCTGAGCTGCCTTGGCTGCCTGATCGGCCATGATCCAAACCTCCTAGTTATCGGGTAGTGATGTGGATCACCGACCACTATAATGGCACCGAGTGCAGAATTGCACCCCCTGACGAAAAGCTAGCCAGGTGGACAGGTGCAATCCGGAACGAAAGGGCGCCCATGACCAGCACGAGTTCGCCCCGATGACAGCCAATACCGACGCGGCGGCACCGGGCCGGCGACCGTCGACGAGTCGCGCGCAGATCAGCGCCACCGCCATCGATCTCTTCACCACCATCGGATTCGAGGAGACCAGCGTCGAGGACATCGCCGACGCCGCCGGCATCGCCCGTCGCACCCTGTTCCGCTACTTCCCGTCGAAGAATGCGATCGCCTGGGGCGACTTCGACGCCCACCTCGACGAGCTGCGCCACCTGCTCGCCGACATTCCCGACGATCTGCCCATCGCCGACGCGGTGACGCGCGCCCTCGTCGCCTTCAACACGGTGCCCCCGCAGGGCGCCGACAGTCACCGTCGGCGCATGCAGTTACTCCTCGGGGTACCCAGCCTGCAGGCACATTCGATGCTCATGTACGCCGATTGGCGGCACGTCATCGCCGAGTTCTGTGCGCATCGACTCGGCCTCGACGAGGCCGACCATCTACCGCAGACGATCGGCTGGATGTGCCTGGGCACCGCTCTGGCCGCGTATGAGCAGTGGCTCGCCGATCCGGATTCCGACCTGGAATCGCTGATCCGCACAGGCTGCGAGGTCCTTGCGAACGGCGTCGCGGCGCTGCACTGATGCCAACGCCATCACCCCCACTACCCTGAAACCCGATCGCCGGCGCCGATGTCGACAGCCCGGCATCTAGGCTAGGCTCAAATTAGAACGTGTTCTATTTTTCATAGACACCCCTGACGACGCCAGGAGAGGCTCGGATATGACCGAACTGACACCCCACGGCTCTCGGAGTGTGATCCTCACCGTGGCCGAGGTCATCGACGAGACGCGCGATGCCCGATCGATCGTCTTCGAGATCCCCGACACCGCCAAGGAAGCGTTCACCGAGTACAAGGCCGGCCAGTTTTTGACCCTGCGCATCCCCAGCGACCGGACCGGTTCCGTGGCGCGATGCTACTCACTGGCCTCCTCCCCGGTCGGCGGCGAACCGCCCAAGGTGACCGTCAAGCGCACCGCCGACGGATACGGCTCGAACTGGGTCTGCGACAACCTCTCCGCCGGTTCCCAGGTGGAGGTGCTCCCGCCCTCGGGGGTGTTCACCCCCCGTTCCTTCGACGAGCCTCTGCTGCTGATCGCCGCGGGCAGTGGCGTGACCCCGGTGATGTCGATCCTCAAGACCGCACTGCAGCACGGTTCGGAGCCGGTGGTGTTCTTCTATGCCAACCGCAGCGCCGACGACGTCATCTTCGCCGACGAACTGCGCGAACTGCAGACCATTCACCCCGACCGCCTGCTGATCATCCATTGGCTCGAGTCACTACAGGGCCTGCCCTCGGCGCAGACCCTGGCCACCGTGTTCGGCGCCTTCCACGGTCACAGTGCCTACATGTGCGGGCCCGGCCCGTTCATGGACGCGGTGCACGCCGGCCTGCACACCGCCGGATTCGCCCATCACGACGTCCACGCGGAGGTCTACAACTCGCTGTCGGGCGATCCGTTCGCCGACGTCGTCCTCGACGAGGTCAGCGACGAGGAACTCACCGACGCCGCGACGGTGGAGGTGGAACTCGACGGCGACACCCACGAACTGTCCTGGCCACGCAAACGCACCCTCATCGACATCATGCTCGAGGCCGGAATCGACGCCCCCTATTCCTGCCAGGAGGGTGAATGCGGTTCGTGCGCCTGCACTCTCATCGAGGGTACGGTCGAGATGGACAACGACGGAGCCCTCGACCCCGAGGACATCGAGGACGGCTACATCCTCGGCTGTCAGGCTCATCCCACCTCCGACCGACTGCGAATCGAGTTCTGACACATGATTTCTCGCCTCTCCCCCACGCAGCTCGCCCGCACCCTCGCCGGGATGCTGTTGACCATCGGCACGCTGCATTTTCTGGCGTCCAAGCCTTTCGACGAGATCATCCCCGAGGAGATCCCCGCCGATCCACGCATGCTGACCTATGCGTCCGGCGTTGCCGAGGTCGCACTCGGGGCCGCGTTGCTCGCCCCCGCGACCCGCAAACCGGCCGCGGCAGGCGCTGCCGCACTGTTCGTCGCGGTCTACCCGGCGAACATCAACATGGTGCGACTGTGGTGGGACAAGCCGGCGATCTACAAGGCGATCGCGATCTCACGTCTGCCACTGCAGTTCCCGATGATCGTGGCGGCGCTGAAGGTCTATCGGAACTCCTGACCCCAACGGCGTTAGGGTCGGAGGGTGTTCCACAACCGTGACCATACGCCCCCTGCCGATTCACGACGATGAGTTCCGCCGACGACCCCGACCTCACACCGGCCGACCCGGACACCCATGCCGGCGCGCGGGTACTCATCTGGTTGACCATCGTCGCGTCGGTGGCCGGTGCCATCACCGGATTCGTCGGCGGAGCCTTCCGGTGGTTGCTGGTGCGCGCCGACGAGATGCGCCTCGACATCGACGACTGGGCTCATCATCACGGCTTCGCGACCCTGTTGATCCCGGTGGCGATCTCGGCCGCGTCGGCCGCGGTCGCCACCGCGATCACCCGGTGGGAACCACGGGCCGCCGGCAGCGGTATCCAGCACGTGGAGGCCGTGGAGCGGGGTGAGGCGGAACCGCCGTCACCGCGGGTGGTGCCCGCGCGGTTCGTCGGCGGCCTGATCGCCATCGGCTGCGGCGGTCTGGTGCTCGGCCGGGAGGGCCCGACGGTGCACATGGGTGCCGCGATCGGCACGATCATGGGACGAGTCACGCGGTGCACCCGCGACGAGATCCGCGTGTTGCAGACGGTGTTGTCCGGTACCGGCCTCGCGGTGGCCTTCAACGCCCCCATCAGTGGCGCCCTGTTCTGCATCGAGGAGATCGCCAAGACCGTCAAACTGCGCTACGTCCTGTGGACGATGGCATCGGTGGCGGTCGGCACGGCGTGCAGCCGCGTCGTCGTCGGCAACCATCCCGATTTCACGGTTCCGGCGATCAGCACGCCGGCGTTGGCGTCGATCCCGGTGTTCGTCATCTTCGGCGCGATCGTCGGAGTCCTCGGAGTTGCCTACAATTGGCTGATTCGCGCCTGTCTCACCACATTTCAGGCCATCGATCGGGTTCCCGGACCGGCCAAGGCCGCGGTGGTCGGTGGCGTCGTCGGTGCGATGCTCATGATCAACCCCGACCTCGGCGGCGGTGGCGACGATCTGACCCAGACACTGTTCGGTGGTCACCGACTCGCGATCGGCGTGATCGTCCTCTACCTCGCGGTGCGGTTCTTCGCCGGCCCGGTCTCCTATTCGGCGGGCACCCCCGGCGGCATCTTCGCCCCGATGATCGCCCTCGGCGGACTCAGCGGATTGCTCGCCGCCCGCATCATCGACCTGTTCGCCCCCGGGTACGGACACGAGCTGACGATTCCACTGATGATCGTCGGGATGTCGACGCTGTTCACCGCGGTGGTGCGCGCCCCGTTCACCGGCGCGGTGCTGGTGATGGAGATGACCTCCACCACCAACATCGCGGTGGCCCTGCTCGCCGGTGGCGCCGCGGCGATGATCGTGTCGCAACTGCTGAACTCGCCACCCATCTACGACGATCTGCGGGAACGCATGCTGGCCCAATGGAAGGGCCGCGAAGACGAGGGCGTGTGAGCGACGACCGCGGGTTCGGTCGGTCGAGCCGCCCGCAGCGATGGCGGAGGGCGAGTCGAGACCACCGCTGGACGGCGCCGGGACCGAACCAGCACCGGCGCAAGGTGGGACCCGGCCCGAGCAGCGAAAGAGCGCGCTGGGCTACCGAAGCCCACGGTAGTGGGCACGAGTCGGTCGATCGAGATGCTCGATCGCGTAACCCAGTGCGGTGCGGCCCATCTGGGCGGCATGTGTGTCCAGGTAGTCGATGAGCAGGCGTGGATCGACGCGTTTGCCCATCTCCCGCAGCATCCAGCCGAAGGCCTTCTGGATCAGATCACGCCGATCGCCGATCACCAGCGGCGCGACCGCCAGCGTGGCCGAGGCATCCCCGTGTCGCAGGAAGGCCTGACCGCCGACGATGCCGGCGCGGCGCACCCAGAGCGGTTGCGCTGCCGCGGTATCCGTCAGCAGGGAGATGTCACCGATGCGCAGGCACCAGTGGCCGAGCACCGGTCCGGCCGCGACGTCGACCAGATCCCAGTTGTCGATCCGGCCGGCGTGCAGCGCCTCGAGATAGTCGGCAACCCACGCCCGGTGCTCGGCCGCATCGGCACGGGCGCAGGCGTCACCCATCATGATCAGGGCCAGGTGCCGGATCTCGTGGGTCGTCGAGGTGAGGAGTTCGGCAACCTCGCCGCGTGCGATCCCCCGGAAGCGCCGGGCGATCGCACGCAGGTCCGGTACCGACACTCCGAGGAACTCGTCGCCCTCGGCGTAACCGCCGGGCCCGGCCTGCAGGTACTTCGACATCTGTTGCGCACGTTGCGGATCGGCAATCCGGGTCACCGCGTCGACGGCGGCCGACGCGGTCAGCTCGCCCGGTTCAGAGGAGGTCGGCAACAGGTGTCGGCGTCTGCAGCCTGGGCCGCGACTTCATCACCGGTCCGGCCTTGCCGGCCCCCACCACGGCGGTCAGGATGCCGTCGCGGCTGTAGTAGGCGAGGAATTTGGTGCCGTCGTCGCTGACGATGTGCACGGTGTCGTCGGCACGTGGATGCCCGAGAACCTGGAACTTCACCGCGAACTGGTCGCTCCAGAAGTACGGCACCGCGCTGGTGATCGGTTCACCGGGTGTTCCGGTGATGTCACGGGCCGCCACCGACGCCTGTTCCACCGTGTGGTTCCAATGCTCGACTCGTGTCGGCTTCCCGTGCGCATCAAGCCAATTGGCGACGTCACCGATCGCCCAGACATCGGGTGCACTGGTCCGCCCGTTCTCGTCACAGGCGATTCCGCCGCCGTCCGAACGTCCGGCGAGCGCGATACCCGAACCCTCGAGGAAGTCGGTGACCGGAATCGACCCGATACCCACGACAACGATGTCGGCGGGCAGTTCGGTGCCATCGGCCAGGCGAACCCCGCGCACCCGGCCGTCGTCGGCGAGGATCTCCGCGACGCCCACTCCGAGGTGCACGTCGACGCCGTTGGCCGCGTGCATTCGGGTCACCAGATCACCGATCTCGGCGCCCAGCGACGCCGCGAGCGGTGTCGGTGCAGGCTCGACGAGCGCGACGGCGACACCCCGATCGGTCAGACTCGCCGCCACCTCACATCCGATGAATCCGGCACCGATCACCACCGCCGTGGTCGCGGCATCGATCTCACCGCGCAGGGCGTGGGCATCGTCGACGGTTCGCAACGTGTGGACACCCGCCAGGTTCTCCGCACCCGGGAACGCCCGGGGAATCAGCCCCGTGGCCAGCACCAGCGTGTCGTATCCGACGGTTTCACCGTCCACGGTGACCGTCTTGGCCCCCGGGTCGACCGCGGTCACCGGCGCGCCGAGCCGTAACGTGATGTTCGCGGATTCGTAGAACTCGTCGGGTTTGAGGTCGACGCGGTCGTCCTTGCCCAGCAGCACCGACTTCGACAGCGGCGGACGATCATAGGGCGCATACGGTTCGGCACCGATGAGGGTGATGGGGCCCTCGTAGCCGTCGTTACGCAGGTTCTCCGCCAACCGGATCGCACCCAAACCCGCGCCCACTACGACCACGCCATTGGTCTGTGCACTCATCGTCGTCGATGTCCTCTCAATGCGGCCACATCCTTCATCTGTTCGGGTTCACACAGGATCAACGGGTGATGTCACCGACGGAGTGCAGGTCGGCCATCCGCCAGGTTCCGTCCACCTTAGACATGACCATCCAATATTCGGAAGGTGTATGCCCGCCGTACGGTGTCGTCGAGCCGGGTGTGGGCGTCCCCGACGACGAATCGGGCACGGTCACGACCTGATCGACGAAGGCGAGCACTCGGGCCCGGTCACGCTCATAGCTGCTGACCGCGACACCGACGACGGTCACCGACATCGTCACCGACGCGGCGAGGGCACCGGGCAGAACGACGTCGACACCGACGGCGTCGTAGCGCCCGAGAAGCGGATCGGCGAGCTGCCGACGCACCGCCGGGACATCGGACGCCACCCCGTCGGTGACGGTCATCAGCGCGGTGAGTGCCGCCGCTGCGGCCCGCCGGATGTCGTCGCGCTGGGCGTCGTCGGGTCGCGGCGCGGTGCTCACGGCGACGACCGCGCTCACCGCGGCAACGACGAGCGCGATCACGACGGTGACCACGCAGCCCGTCATGATCCGCCTGCCTCGCCGGGACAGTCGTGTGGTGCGCACCAGGGGTCGTATCCGTCCCCGCCGGCCGATCACGCCACCACCGCCGAATCCACCAGCCAACCATCCGCACCGCGAATCATGCTCAACCGCAGAGTGACCCGATCGGCGTCGGGGTCACCGCCGACGAGTTGCGGATCGGAGGCCTGCGCCACCAGCAGGACCTCGGCCCGTGTCCCGGTGTCGTCCGAGTCGGGATCGGTGACCAGGCCCGACGAGATCACCCGGCCCGTGCTCGCCACCGGCTGCGCGGCCACCGCCGCCGCGAGGGCTCTCGCCGACCGCTCGACCCGGTCGCGCTGCGGGCCCGAACTCAGCGCGAGCACCGCATTCACGTAGGTCTCCGCGTGCGCCGGATCGGCGCTGAGCATGGTGGTCGTCGCCGAGCCGGCCGCGGTCAGCACCGCGTCATCGGTGGCCGCGCGGCCATCGGCACGATGATCGAGGGTCGCATACACGATGGTCGTGATCGCCAGCGCCACCGCGACAAGCACGGCGAGAATCATGCCGTATCGGAACATCCGCGATCGCCGGCGCGCGCGGGCGCGCAGGTCGTCGGCCGCCGCGATGCGTGCGAGGCGCGCGGTGCGGGTGGCCGCGACGACCCGGTCGGCGGCCCGGGAGACCCGCACGGACTGCGTCGTATCCTTCGGGGTCACTGCACCACCTCCACCGACGTGAGCAGCCAACGCCCGTCACGCGATGCGAAATCGGCACGGACACTGCTGTGTTCGGTGATCTCGACACCCTGATCGGGGCGTGTGGTCACGCTCGCACGGATCAGGGTTGCTCCGCGCTCGGTACCGACGTCGACCAGTGCGACGGCCTCGGCCCGCCAGCGCACGGCGGCAACACCCGACGCCGGTGGCCGTTGTAGTTGCGCAGCATAGGAATTCGCGAAGTCCCCGGCGATCATCGATCGGGCCCGGGCCCGATCGGATTGCCAGTGTGCGGCGTCGACGGAGAACACCGCGGCGACGATGTCGCCGGCCTGGGCACGCAGGGTGGTGCGGTTGTCGGCGACGGCCGCGTCCTCGGAGTACGCCCGCACCTCCCGGATCACCGATGCGGTCAACACCAGCAGGATCATCAGTGCCACCCCGGCCGACACCAGTGCGACGGTCGGCGAGATGACACCGTCGCCACGCGATCGAGCTGCCGAAATCCACTTCATGGAAGGTATTGCACCGCCGCCACTTTGAGTCGACCGGCGTCTTCGGCCACGCCGATCCGCAGCCGGAAACGGCGATCGGCGTCGGCCTGCCCGTCGCGGCGATATCCCACCGTCGCCGCCACCAGCACCGTCGCCGACGACGCGGTCCGGGTGGCCACCCCGGTGCCGTCGATCGTAGCGGCGGCGACGGTGCCGGTGCGCCGCACGAAGGCGGTGTAGGCATCCGCCGATTGCGCGAACTCGTCGTAGAATCCACCGGTGGCGTCGTCGAGAATCTCGCGAACCCGTTGTGGCGCAGTGGCATCGGGACTGAGCAGCAGATCCACCACTCGAGACGCCGTGGCCTCGAAGTCGTCGTCGGTGTAGGCGTCGGCGGCCCGAACCCAGGCCACCACACCAACCGTTGCGGCGATCAGCGCGGTGATCACGGCGAGCGCCGCACAGATCCACCACCACCGTGGGGCTCGAGCGCCGAGGCCGGCGTCGCGTTGGGCATCGGCGAGATCGTCGAGCGCACGACGCAGTTCCCGGCGTGCCTCGCGGTCACGCCGAATACGCGTCGTCGGCATCGCCGGTCCGCCTTCCATGGCCGTCCGCCTTCTGTGGCCCACCAACTCCCGTTGGCGGGCGCAACCCACCCTAGCCGGACCGACCGGAACGGTTGACAACCGTTCCCGAATCCGTTCATTGCGCTGCGCATTCTCCGCATACGCCGCAGAATTGACGCACCACCTGACCGGGAGCGCCGACGATGACACAACCACAGCAGTCGATGTTGACCACCTTGTTCCGACGGAAGCCCGTCCAGGGCGAGGGCGCGCCGGGTACGGCTGAGGGCGAGGCACACCTCGAGCGCAGTATCGGCACCTTTCAGCTGACCCTGTTCGGGGTCGGCGCGACCGTCGGCACCGGTATCTTCTTCGTCCTGCCGGAGGCGGTTCCCGACGCCGGCCCGGCCGTCATCATCTCGTTCCTGATCGCGGGCATCGCCGCCGGACTGGCCGCCATCTGCTACGGCGAGATGGCCTCGTCGGTACCGGTCTCCGGTTCCAGCTACTCCTACTCGTATGCGACGCTCGGCGAACTCGTCTCCATCGGCGTGGGCGCCTGCCTGCTGCTCGAGTACGGCGTCTCCGCGGCGGCCACCGCGGTCGGCTGGAGTGGCTATCTGAACAAGTTGCTGGACAACCTGTTCGGGTTCCAGTTCCCGAACTTCTTGTCGCAGTCACCCTTTCCCGATTCCGGCGACCCGGGGTGGTTCAACCTCCCGGCGGCCATTCTGGTCACGCTGTGCTGCCTGCTGCTCATCCGTGGAGCCAGTGAATCCGCGCGCACCAACACCATCATGGTGTGCATCAAGCTCTTCGTCCTGATGCTGTTCGCCGCCATCGGTTTCACCGCATTCCAGGCCGACCACTTCGCGGATTTCGCACCCTTCGGAGCTGCCGGTATCACCGCCGCGGCCGGCGCCATCTTCTTCTCCTTCATCGGCCTGGACGCGGTTTCCACCGCGGGCGACGAGGTCAAGAACCCGCAGAAAGCCATGCCGCGCGCCATCATCGGCGCTCTCATCGTGGTCATCACGGTGTATCTGCTCGTCGCCATCTCGGGCATCGGGGCCCAGGCCTGGCCCAAGTTCGCCAGCCCCGAACAGCAGGACGCCGGCCTGGCGGTGATCGTCGAGGACATCACACACTCCACCTGGCCGGGCACCGTGCTGGCCGCCGGCGCGGTGATCTCGATCTTCTCGGTCACCCTGGTGGTCATCTACGGTCAGACCCGCATCCTCTTCGCGATGGGCCGAGATGGGCTACTGCCCAAGGCCTTCTCGCAGGTCAATCAGAAGACGATGACCCCGGTGTGGAACACCGTCATCGTGTCGGTGGTCGTGGGCATCCTCGCCGGCCTGCTGCCCATCGGCAAACTCATCGACATGGTGTCCATCGGCACACTGGTCGCCTTCATGGTGGTCAGTGCCGGGGTGATCATCCTGCGCAACACCATGCCCGACCTGGAACGCACCTTCAAGGTGCCCGGCTATCCGGTCACCCCCATCCTGTCGATCGCGGCATGCCTGTGGATTCTGTCCGGGCTGCACCTGGTCACCTATCTGGCGTTCGCGGCGTGGGTGCTGGTGTTCGTAGCGTTCTACCTGCTGTGGGGCCGCCGCAACAGCAGGCTCAACGACCTCACGCCGGAGGAACTGGCGGTCGGTGAGGGTACGCCGCTGTCCTCGAGGTTCAAGGCGGCGGCCGCGGTGGTCGCCGCACTGCTGCTGGGCTTCTTCGTATTCGGTGCCTGGTACAACCACCAGGATCGCAGCGAGGCGAGCGCCCCGCTGACCGATGCCACCGCACTGTTGAGTGATTACTTCACCGCCATCGGCGACCAGAGCTGGGAGGACGCCACCGCCCTCGCCTGCCCGGGCAGCCCGGCGGCAACCCTGGTGGATCAACTCCGACAAGGCTCGACGACCACCGTCCTGGGCACCACCGTGTACAACGGTTCGAGCGTCAGTCTCGAGGGCATTCCCGCCGACAAGGGCGACGACAACTACTCGGCCTCGTTCACCATCGCCCAGGACACCGGGGACTCCGGGCAGTACCCACCCGAGGACACCATGACCGCCGAGGTCGATCTCGACGCGGAGAGCCCCTGCGTGATCTCCGTCGGCAAGAAGTGAGGTGAGGTTTCCGTGACCATCCTCGTCGGCTACGCCCAGGGCGAAGGCGGTACCGGCGGCGTGCAACTCGGCGCGATGTTCGCCGAGGCCGCCGGAACCGACCTGGAGGTGGCAACCGTCGTCCCCAAACCGTGGACCACACCGTCGATGGCGAAGGTCGACGCCGAGTTCGCGGCGTGGACCGATCAGATCGTCACCGCGGCCCGCAACGAGGTCGCCGAGTACATGGAGATCTATCCGCCGGACCTGCGGTGGACGTTCACCCGACTCGATCACCGGACGGCGTCGGCGGCGCTGATCGCCCGGGCACAGGAGTCGTCGGCGGACGTGTTGGTGATCAGCTCCACCAGCGAAGGTCAGCTCGGCCAGATCGTCATCGGTTCCACCGGCGACGCGCTGCTGCACAAATCCCCGGTTCCGGTGGCCATCGCACCCCGCGGATACCGCTCCCCCAGGGACGGGCAACTCACCCGGATCACCGTGGCGATCTCCGGATCGGGCGCCGAGGCGCAGGCGGTGCTCACCCGCGCCCGAGAGGCCTGGGAGAGCACCCGGGTTCCGTTGCGGGTGGTCACCTTTGCCGTTCGCGGCGGCGCGATGTATCCCCCGTTGGTGGGCCTGTCCACCGAGAGCGCGGTACTGGACGTGTGGAAGGCGCAGTCCGAACGCGACCATCAGACACTCATCGACGAGGGAGCGATCCCGTCCGGGGTCGAGTGCGTCGTCGCCTCCGGCCGCGGTTGGCGTCAGGCCTTCGATTCCATCGACTGGCTCGACGGCGAAGTACTGGTGGTCGGCTCCACCCGCGAAGGTGTTCTGGCGCAGGTGTTCATCGGGTCGCGGTCGGCCAAGTTGATCCGCCACTCGTCGGTGCCGGTGGTGGTGCTGCCCCGGTAGTGGCCGGTGGTGGTCCGTTCAGCGACGCATGCGGGCGTCGTAGTCGGCGCGGCCGGCGGCGTCGATGTCGATGAAGACGCGGTCGAGTCCGGTGCGTCGCCGGGTCAGGCGCTTGAGTGCCTGGGGGAACACGGGATTGGCGTCGACCCAGCGCATCGACCGCGGCGCGGCGACCCGGGTCCGCGGTTCGGCAATCACCCCGACGACCGCCGCGGCCACCACACCCGGCTCGACGGTCTGGATGTAGCGGTTGGTCTGCAGGCCGGAGATGAGGCCGGTGCGGGTGAATGTCGGCATCACCGTGCTCACCCGGACGCCGTCGGTGGAGAGCTCGGCGTCGAGCGCCTCGGAGAATTCGATGACGCCGGATTTTGCGGCGTTGTAGATGGCCAGCCCGGGCATCGGCAGGCGACCGGCGACGGAGGCGATGTTGACGATCTGCCCGGAGCGCCGGGTCACCATCCGTGCCGCCGCGATCTGACTGCCGAGGATCACCCCGACCAGGTCGATGTCGAAGGTCCGCCGGATGAGAGCCTCGTCGAAGTCCAGGAAGGAGCCGACCGGCATGATGCCGGCGTTGTTCACCAGGACGTCGACGGGTCCGAGTCGCTGTTCCACCTCGTCGAGGAACGCGGTGAAGCTCGCCCCGTCGGTCACGTCCACCTCGATGCCCTCGACGCCGAGGTCGGCGGCGGCCTTGCCGAGCACCTCGCCGTCGATGTCACCGATGGCCACCCGTGCACCGGCGGCGAGAAGCTGTGTGGCGGTTTCGAAGCCGATTCCCCGGGCACCGCCGGTGATCGCGATGACCTTGTCGGACAGTCGATCCCGAATCGCCTGCGGATCGGTGTTGCCGAATGGTCGGGTGCGGCTGGTCATGCGGAGTCCCCCTCGGTGCGGTCGGTATGTCGTGGTCGAACGTGATCGGCACAGGGCCGGATCACCAGATCATCGGTGCCAGGAACTTCTCGGCGAACGCTCGCACCCGATCCGGTTCGCGGCGGGACTCATCAGTCGCAGGTGTCTCGAGGAACGAAATGACCAGGCGCACATGAATTTCCACCGCCTCGAGAAGGTCTTCGTCGGGCATCTGCGCCCCCGCCGAGCGGAGCGTCGACGCGACCCGGCCGGTCGCGATGTCGATGAACAGCGCCGTCACCGTTCCGGTGATGGGCGCCATGTCGTGGTCGGTCAACACGAGCCGCCGCATCAGCGGGTCGTCGGAGATCATCGCCGCACCCGCCGCGAAGGCCTCCACGACTGCTTCCTTCGGTCCCAGCCCGCGCACCGCGGAGTCCAGCTGCACCATCCCGTTCTCGTACAGTTCCTCCGCCACGCCGATCAGCAGTGCTTCCTTGTTGGGGAACCGCCGGTAAAGGGTGGAGCGGGAGACACCGGCCCGGCGCGCGACTTCGTCGACGTTGGCCCGCCGCACTCCCACCTCGGTGAACTCGGCGGCAGCGGCGGCGAGGATGGCCGCATTCTGATCGGCGGGACTGTCGGTGTTGCGGACCTTACGCCGGCGCACGGTCTCCGCTGCGACGTCGGCATCCATCGTCATCGTCCCGCCGCCGAGAGCCGTCGCATCGTCACCGGCAGTTTGTCCTTGGGCACCGGTAGCGCGCTGTAGTCCATCGGCATCTCATAGCCGCCGGGCACCGACCACTCATACCCCCGCAGCAGGTGATGCATGATCGTCTTGATCTCCATCTGCCCAAAGTACAGACCGATGCATTTGTGGACACCCGCTCCGAACGGGATCCACGCCATCCGATGCGACTTGTCCTCGGCCCGCTCCGGACCGAACCGGTCCGGGTCGAAGGTGTCGGGATCGGAATACAGTTCCGGGTCGCGGTGATTGGTCAGTTGCGGAATGGAGACGATTGTCCCCTTGGGGACGAAGAACCCCTGCACCGAGGTGTCCTTGACCGCCATCCGGGGTTGTGCCGGAACCGGCGGGCACAACCGCAGCGACTCCTTCATCACCCGGTCCAGCACGTCGAGTCGGGCGAGGTCGTCGTAGCCGAGGTGCCCATCGAGTTCCTGCGATTGCGCTCGCGCGGCCTCCTGCCATGTCGGCGCGGCCGCCATCCGGTAGGCCATCTGCGACATCGTGATCGTCGAGGTGTCGTGGGCGGCCATCAACACGAAGATCATGTGATTGACGACATCCTCGTCGCTGAACCGATGTCCCTCATCGCTTTCGGCGTGACAGAGCACAGAGAAGAGGTCGGGGGTGGCCCGCGCACGTTTGGCCGGGATCTGCTCGAAGAAGAACTCCTCGAGAACCTTCCTGCTGCGCAACCCTTTCCACCATCGGCCACCCGGAACCGGTGCGCGCACATAGGCGACCCCGGCGCGCACGGTGTCGATGAAGGCCTTGTTCAGGCGCTCGGCGCGATCCCGGGACAGTTCGACGCCGAGGAACACCTCGAGCGCGACATCGAGTGTCAGGGACTTGAATTCGTCGAGCATCAACACCCGGCCGGTCGGGAATCGGCCCATCGCGTCGGCGATCAGCGGGGACATCTCCTGCATGTAGCCTTTGAGCGCGGCAGGCGTGAACGCCTCTTGCATGATGTGCCGATGGTGGCGATGTTCCTCGAAGTCGAGCAGCATCACACCGCGATTGAAGAACGGGCCGATGAAGTAACTCCATGCCGGGCCGCTGGCGAAGGCGCGGTCCTTGTTCATCAGGACCTCACCGGCGGCATCGGCTCCGGCGGCGGTCACCGTCTGGATACCGAGGGCGTTCAGGCCGGACACCGGTCCGAGTTCGGCACGTCGGGCCGCACCGTAGGCGAACGGATCGCGGCGCATCGCCATGATCTCCAGGATGCCGTTGCGCTGCACGCGCGGAACGGCGGTGAGCCCACTTCCGGCGGGCGCCGGTGCAACGATCGCGCTCACGGTTTTCCCTTTCGTCGACGATGCCGATGTGGGTCGACACACAGCCAATTGGAACAGATCATCTCATGTGTTCCTAGGAAACGGAATCATCGGGCCGGGACCGCGCCGCGCTCAGAACGGCATGACACCGCCTCAGACGCGCACACCACCACGCGCGGCGTTCGTCGTCGGCGAGTGTCGCGGCATCGGGGTTCTCGAGGTCGCCGCGAACGAGGTCGTCGGGGCCGAACCACGTCGGCGTCAACGCGCCGGCAACGGGCGTGAACGGCGGCGCGACGTCATGGGTGAACAGGGATCCCGTGCCGAGCCCGCAGGCCAGATCGAGCCGCCGCAGGGCCGCCGCCGCCGCGACCCCGGCCGTCATCCCGACCGCGGAATCCAGAGCGCTGGAGATGACGACGGGTAATCCGATCTGCTGCGCGAGGCGCAGCACCGATCGCATCCCGCCCAGCGGCGCCACCTTCATGACGGCGACGTCGGCGGCGTCGGCGGCACGCACCCGCATCGGGTCGGAGGCCCTGCGGATCGACTCGTCGGCGGCGATGGGTACGTCGACGGCGCGGCGTACTGCGGCCAGTTCCTCCACCGTCGCGCAGGGTTGCTCGGCGTATTCCAGGTCGCCGATCGCGCGCAGGGCGCGGATCGCCTCATCCACCGACCACTTCCCGTTGGCGTCGACGCGGACTCGTGGGACCACCGCCCGCGTCGCGGCCACCCGGGCGACGTCGTCGTCCAGCGATTGCCCGGGTTCGGCCACCTTCACCTTCGCGGTGGTGGCTCCGGGATATCGGGCCAGGATGGCGGCCACCTCGTCGGCGGCGACGGCCGGCACCGTCGCGTTCACCGGCACGCGATCCCGGACCTGTTCGGGCGGGCCGAGGTAGGCGGCCTCGATCCCGGCGGCCAGCCACGCGGCCGACTCGACGTCGTCGTATTCGACGAACGGTGCGAACTCACCCCAGCCGGCCGGCCCGCAGAAGATCAGCACCTCGCGTGCGGTGATGCCCCGGAACCGGGTGCGCATCGGCAGACGCACCACCATCGCCGATTCGAGCAGTTCGGCCACCGGCGGCAGCGACGTCGGCGACGACATGGGACTCACCGGACTCTCCTCTCGGGACGTGGACGACAAGAACGACTTTGAAACAGATCTGGAAAACCGTCTCTTCATGGGTTATCGTCCTGTCATGACAGTCAACCAGGGCTTCGACGAGGCGATCCGCGAGGCGGAGCCCGTCATCGACGAGACAGACCTGGACGACGCGCTGCCCACCCCGCGTCTCGGCGCGGACTCACTCATCTGGAAGTTCTACGGCGACAGCCGCGGCATCCTGGGCTTCCAACGCCTCGCCGGCACCGAGAACTGCATCGAACAGCTCGGGCAGGCCGTGTTGGACCATTCGGTGATCTTCAACGATTTCCTTGGTCGCGCGCGGCGGACCGGCCCGCCGGTGATGCGCACCGTCTACAGCCTCGAACCTGCCAAGTGGGGCCGCACGGTCCGCGACTTCCACCGCGACATCAAGGGCACCATCAGCGACGGATCGCGGTATCACGCACTGAATCCGGAGCTGTTCTACTGGGCGCACGCCACCTTCGTCGACCAGGTCCTCTACATCACCGACACCTTCATCCGACGACTCTCGCAGGCCGAGAAGGAACAGATCTTCGAGGAGAGCAAGGTCTGGTACGAGTTGTATGGTGTCAGCGCCCGCAGTCAACCACAGACCTACGCCGAATTCTGTGCGTACTGGGACGACATGCTCGAGCGGTTCGTTCCGCACAAGACCATCGTCTACGCGACCGGCTACATCCGCCAGGGACTCCCGGCACCCAAGCGCATCCCGAAACCGGTGTGGAAGGTGATCTCGGCGCCGCTGAACGCCTTTATCCGCACCGTCATCGTCGGCACACTGCCCCAGCAGATGCGCGAGGTGTGCGATCTCGAATGGGATGACAAGCGAGAGAAGCGCTTCCAGCGATTCGCCGCACTCATGCGGGCGGCCAATCCGGTGGTCAACCGGCTGCCACTGAAGTCGCTGTACGTGCCGTGGGCGTATGAGGCGTGGCAGCAGGTGGGTGTGGATCCGCGGCCACTACACAACAAGCCGGCTGCGTAGACCTCGCCGGCCGGCGGTATTCACACGGCTGGGCCGTAGGGGATCGGGATGCCCGGGCCGCCGGAACGTTTCCCAGGGCGGGGTCCATTCGGCCGTCGGGCAGGCCGGGCAGCCCGCCCAGCCGCGACGCGACGCCCGGGACTCCTTGCGCAGGAATCAGTCTGACCGACGGGACGCGCCAGGGCACTCGGCGCGGCGGCGTGGTCTCCCAGGCCGATCTCGGCCACGCACTCGGCGAACTCCCCCACGCTCCGGGACGCAGCATCCCAGCGCTCGCCCGAACTCATCGGTGCGTCGCCCCTGCGTCGAGGAATCCCCCTGCCACCCGGGCGAAGTCGGCCTTACGGTCGCGATGCACACTGTGCCCGGCATCGATCACCTCGAACCGCGCATTCGGCAGGGTGTCGGCGACCGTCCGAAGATGCTGCGGCGGAAGGAAACTACGGGTTCCGCCAGAGATGATCAACGTGCGAGCCGAGACCCCCGGCAGCCGATCCCACCATCGGGGTTGTGCCACCGCGAATTCGGCACCGACCTGCTCGCCGACGGCGCGGTCGAACCGCACCACCGGCATCGGATTGAGCAACAACGAACCGATGCCACGCAGCCGTTCCCCGAGGCCCGCGCCGACGACGATCTTCTCGTCGAGATCGGCCTGATCGCGCGGCATCGGCGGCAATTCCTCGAGGACCATCGACCCGACGCGATCCGGCTGCGCCATCGCCAGCCGCAGCGCCGTCTGCGCACCCAGTGAATGGGCCACCACGTCGACGCGCGGCACATCGAGTTCGTCGAGGATGAATCCGAGATCGTCGGCGAAGGTGTCGAGACCGTACTGGTCGGCCCGCCCACTGCGACCGTGCCCGCGCAGATCCACCGCCACGACCGACCGTCCCGCTCGCCGCAACGCCGCCGCGAATGACCGCCAGGTGCCGTGATCACCGCCCATCCCGTGGACCAGCAGGACCGGCGGACGGCGATCGGCCGTGCCCCCGGCCGCGGCCACAGCCAACGCCAGGTCACCGGATTGCGTGGCACGGTGCAGCAGTCGCATCGCGCCCAAGCTACCAGCGAGTGCGAACCACCGCGCACACCCCTTCAGTCACACGGGGCCCGGTACGCCATCCCCGGGACGTTGATCTCCCACTCGTCCGGGGTGATCTGGGCACCCTCGCGGGCACATTGCGCGCCGATGAGCTGATCGGGACCCAGTGTCCACGACTCGATCACGCCGCCCTCCCCGGCTGCCAGGATCCGGTTCCCGGAGACGAACCGGACGTCGTACACCCGACCGGGAAAGGACCGCAGAACCACCTCGGGTGTACCCCCGTCGTCGAGATTCCACACCCAGATCTCCGAGTTCCCGCCACCGGCGATCACGCGGTTGCCGTCGGAGGAGAATCCGGCGCTGTAGAGCTGCCCGGCCGGCCCCGACAGCCGGGCCACCGTGTGCGGTGAGTTCGGGTCGGAGATGTCGGCGACGACGACGTCACGTTCCTCCGAGGTGGCGACCAGCCTCCTGCCATCGGGACTGAACCGCACCGCCAGCGCGGCCCCGTCGAAGGTGATCGGATCGGGATGGGCGTGGGGCGCTCGGGGATTGGTGACGTCGTAGGTCTTCACCGCCCCGGTGGACGTGGCCACCGCCAGGGTGCGTCCGTCCGGGCTCAGCGACGTCCACCACACGCCACCGCCGATGTCGATCCGCGCGGCGACGGTGGGAGCCGACCGGTTCGACGCGTCGATGACGGTCAGGAAGGTGCTGTCGGTGCCGCCGGTGACGGCCACTCCGGAGACCTCGCTGTAGTCGACGGTCTCGTTGAGGGTCTGCTGCGCGTCGACGGAACCGACGATCCGTGCATGCGCCGGATCCGACATGTCGGCGAACTGCACCGTCCCGGTGACGGTTCCCATCGTCGCGATCTGACCCGAGGGCGACATCGTCACGGCCCCCGAGTAGACCACTCCCGCGGGCGGAACGAGGTCGGGTCCGGCCCGTTCCAGGCCGCCCGCACCGACGCGCCACTGGGTGATCCGGCCGTCGATCCCGGTGTCGGCGGCGAGCAACCGGGTGGCATTCCCGTTCACCGGGATCTGATACACGCTGTTGGTGCCGACGAGCGTGGCATTCGAGGTCGGTGGCCAATCCTGCACGCGCCCATCATCACTGGAGGAGATGATGTGGTCACCGGCATAACTCACCGACACCGGGTTCGACGATCCGTTCAAGATCTGGGGCGGCAGCGTCGGATTGGTCAGGTCGAAGACGCGAACGGTGTTGTCGGCACCCGCACCGGCAACCCGGGTGCCCGCGGCGTTGACGGCCACCGCGGTGACATAGCTATCGAACCCGCCGAGCGATGCGACATCTCTCGGTGCGGCGAGATCGGTGACGTCGATGACCTCGATGACCCGACTTCGCAGCGCGGCAAGCAGTCTCGATCCGTCCGGGGTGAAGGTGATCCCCTGCGCGAGTTCGTTGTCCCGCCACGCGTCCAACGCAATCTCGCCGGTCGGCAGGAGGGAATCCCCGTCGATGCGCCACAGGTCGATCCGTTTGTTGGCGCTGCTGGTCGCGAGCACCCGCCCGTCGGGGCGGAATGCCGCCGCACCGGCAACCCCGGAGACTTTGTCCGGCAACGTCACCGGTTGCCAGCGGTCGGCCGCACGCACCCATGCCTGCACTCCGACATCGCGGACCGAGGCCACCACGAACCGGCCGTCGGGGCTGACGGTGAGCGCGTTGACGTCGCCGCGGACCCCAGGAAAGTCGATGCCCCGCAACGGATGTTGCGGATCGGACACGTCCCACGCGGTCAGCGTGCCCCGCCCGCCGAGGAGCAGCGTCGAGGTGCCCGGCAGGAATGCCACACCGCCGAGCCGCCCGCCTCCGCCGGGTGCCCGGAAGTCGGCGAGCTGGTGCTCGATCCCCGCGTCGGACACGCTGAAGATCCGAACCTGGCCACCACCGCCGGCGGCGGCCAGCGTCCCCGACCGCGCCAGCAACACCGACCCGGCCTCACCGAGGAACCGCGCCGGCACCGGATGAGCGGACGCATCGATGAGCCGCGATCGCGCCTCCAGCGTCGGGGAGGTCTGGTACGCCACCATGGCCAGCTGCGCGGACAGGGACGGATCCCGCTCGGCGAGGACGGTTGATTGCACCGCGAGTTGACGGCTCAACGCCTGGTTGGTGGCCAGTTGCGCCTGCTCCCGCTGATCACGAATGTGCAGGCCCGCGGCGGCCGCCGCGACGGCGGCCAGGACGGCGACGACACCGAAGACACCGGCGGCCACCGCGAATCGGCGCAACTGCCGGGTGCGCCGGAACTCCCGACGCTCCTGGGCCGCGAGGCGGGCCGGCCTCCAGGAAGTCCCGGCTCGACCTGTCCAGTGACACCGCGTCGTCGGCCAGCGGACGGAAGAGTTCCAGGCGTGCACGCACCGGAAGCAGATCATCGGGACGACCGTGGGCCTCCCACGGCTCCACCAGCGACCGCAGCCGACGCCGCAACAGCAGCCGTTCACGGTCGGCGTCGATCCAGCCCAGCAGGCGAGGCCACGCCGTCAACAACGCCTCGTGGGCGACCTGCGCGTGCGTCGAAGAGACGGTCACCAGCCGGGCCGCGGCGAAGGTGTCGAGGACCCGCGCGGTCGCCGGATCCGGGTCATCCCCATCGGCACCGAGCCCGCAGAGCGTGACGGTCCGCCGCGTCACCGTGTCCTCGTCGACGTTGATCATCTCCAGCAGGACGTGCCGCGCATGAATCCGATCGGTCTCGCTCAGGGAGTCGTACACCGACTCCGCGGTCTGCTCCACCGCGCCGGAGATCCGCCCGGTCGACAGGTAGTCGCCGACGGTGAGCCTGCGCTTGTCGGATTTCTCCCACGTCGAACGCAAGGCGTGCGACATCAGGGGCAGCACACCCGCACCGGCATCACCGGTCGGTGCGACGTCGTCGAGGAGCATCGTCACGAGGTCGTCGTCGATGGCCAGACCGGCGATCTCGGCCGGCGCCACGATCGCCTCGCGGAGCTCGTCGAGGGTCATCGGAGGTACCAGGATCTGCGAGTCGGCGAGAACCGGGGCGAGCGACGGACTGGCCGCCGCGCGACCGTAGAAGTCGGCACGCAGCACGCCGACCATCACCGAGCGGCGGTCGCGGAAGGATGAATCCAGTCGCTCGACGAAGTGGCGACGGACCTCGATGCTGCTCTGTGTCCAGAGTTCCTCGAGCTGATCGACGACCAGCAGGACCGGCCCGCCGTCGGTGGCCGGCGGCAACTCGGCGAGAGCCTCGTCGAGCGCGGCGACGGGATCGTTGCCCGGGACCATCAGCGCCGCATGCCACTGGGTCAGCTCCCCGTCGGCCCCGACCCACGGCAGCAGCCCGGCGCGCACCAGAGACGACTTGCCGACACCGGAGGCACCGACGACGACGACCGCCGACAACCACTGGCCCGACCCGGCAGGCGCGGTGTCGGGCAGTCGAGCACGCACTATGGCCACCAACCTGTCGACGAGTGCACCACGGCCGAAGTACCACGCACCGTCCTCGGCGGTGAACGACGCGAATCCCCGATACGGCGCGACCGTCGACGCCTTACGCCGCTGCCGTCGCGACGATCGTTCGGCGGCGGCCCACCACCGCGCCACATCGTCGGGATCGGTGACCCCGCAGGCCGCCAGCACCCGCTCGAACATGTCCCGGCTGGCGCGCGTCGGTGCATGTTGCCCGGCGAACCAGCCGGCGACCGTTCCCAGCAGGGCGTCGGCCTCGGCGGCGACGTCGCGGACGCTGAGTCCGGACTGCTCACGCAGCCCCGTCAACGCCCGGCCCAGCTCGTCGCGGGTCGAAACGGCGTCCGGCCCCATCGCTTGCGAACGTCCTCTCATCGTCGGCGCTCGTTCGTATTCGCGCAGGTCAACGTATCGACAAATGTATCGACTTACCGCGAACGGCGGTTTCGCGGCGTCGGTTGTCGGTGACCACGGTGAGGATCACCTACAACAGGGATTACCACACCTCACGTCGTTGCCGCTTGGGTCGGGTCAGGCACGTCGCATCACAAGGAGCTCGACATCACCACCCACGACACCCCCCGATCCACCGACCGACCCGGGCACAACGTCCACATCCGTCACCTCTACGCGGTCGAGCGGGCCGACCCGGTCCGGCCGCGGCTGTCCCGTCGGGAGATCGAGGTCCTGACCGCCTGGCTGCGCGCCGAGTCTAAGCAGGAAGCCGCCGCGGCACTGTTCATCAGTGTCTCGACGGTCAGCACCCACGTCGCGCGCATCCGCACCAAGTACGACAACGTCGGACGGGCCGCCACCACCAAGTCGGCGTTGTTCGCCCGCGCAATCCAGGACGGCTACGCCTCGCTCGACGATTGGTGAACCGCTTCACACGGCACCGTCGACGACGCGGTACCGACCCTCGTCGTTCGAGGTCCGGTGCCGCGTCGTCGACGGTGTGCCGCAACGCAGCCGCTCATCGTTTCCGTTCCAGGTGCCGCATCCCCTGTCGGCACCTGGTCCACGATCAGCGGTCCCTGAACCATCCGGCGTTCTTCGCCCGCCAGACCATGTCTTCCCAGTAGCCCCACGTGTGTGTCCCCACGTTGGGGAAGTCCGTCGTGATCGGGATGCCCTGCAGACTCGCGGCCACCTCGAAGGCCCGTGACTGCGCGAGGGACACCATCTCCAGGGGAGTGCCCTTCACCGAGTTGACCGCATCGGTGTTATAGGGCCCCCAGGTCGCCGATCCGGCGGCCACCCGGATCTTCATGCCACGCATCCTCGGCAACTGCACCAGGGCGTCGTTCTTGCCCCACCGCTCGTTCCACGGCGGTCCCCACATCGAATCGGCGTCGAACGGACCGACCCCCGCCTCGACGCCGGCGTCGATCAGCGCCAGCCGGATGGCCTCCCGCATCGTCGGCGCGGACAGGTTCACATATCCCGACATCGAGAAGACGTGGGAGATGCGCGCCCGGTGGTAGGCGCCGTAGATCATCGCCGATCCGCCGCCCATGGAGATGCCCATGATCGCGTACTTGCGCCACGCACCGACCGCCAGGCCACGCGCGTCGAGGGCCGCCACGATCCGGTCCAGCCGGCAGGTCCACATGTAGCGGTAGCGGACCTTGTTGCCGGGGCTGGCCTTCTCCCAGTTGGTGTAGAAGCTGGCCAGACCGCCGACCGGTTCCACGACGTTGACGCCGGAATTGGCCAGGCGCTGAATCCGGGTCTCGTGCCGCCACCCGCTCATGTCGCTGGTCGCGCGGAGACCGTCCAGGGCGATGACCGTCTTGTAGTTGCCGGCCCGGCTCCAGATGTCGACGGGACTCGCGGGCATGCCGCATCCGCCGACGCTGATCCGGTTGAAGGTCGACGCCTCCGCGTCGCCGACACCGCCGGCCATGGTCACCGCCACGGCCGCAAGAGCGATGACCGCAGCCACTATTCGTCGGCCCCTACGTTTGTGGACCGACCGCCTCAGAACTGAACGCACCGCCGAACATTAAGCCGCCCCTCACCCCGACGACCAGGGCTGTGACCATGCGGCGCCGACATTGAGATCGGTCAGTTACCCAAGTGGCAATTGTGACTGAATGTTACTAGTGTGACTCCTGAGGTATCTCAGAGTGCGTCAATGACCCGTTTACGCGCCGCAGCGTACTCCTCGTCCGTGATGACGCCGCGCCCGCGCAGAGCGTCGAGTTCGGCGAGACGCTGCTCGGGACCGCGCGCCGGAGGCGGCGCAGTCAACAGCGAGGGCGTTGTGCCGACCGGCCGACTTCCGCTCGGCGTCACCGGAGCCGACGATCGCATCACCACGTCCATCACCTCCCGGCGTGCCACCGGATCGCTCCGTAGGTCGACCGAGCCCTGCACCGTGATGCCGTGACGGTGCAAGATCGCGACGATCTCGGTCAGCGCATCGACGTTGCCGGTGAGATCGTAGGTGCGACCGTCGGCGCTGGAGGAGAACACCGCGGGTACCGTTCCGGCGAGCAGTGCCGATCCCTGCCAGTCGACCTCGATGTCCTGGGTCTCGGGGTCGACGAGCACCGCGAGGCGACGGGCGTGCAGCAGGGGTTGCTGGTACATCGGCACCCGGGCGGTGATGACCTTGTCGAAGGCGACCACGCCACGACCCTCGACCCGTAATCCGAGCCGCATCAGCGGTTGATCGTTGACGGTGACGTGGGTCTGCTCGATGGACCGGATGTGGGCCACCGCGACGACCCCGCTCGCCCGGAGTCGGGTGGCCCGGACCCGCGACCGCGACACCGCCGTGGACACCACGACCGCGATGACGACGTCGAGGATGGTGATGCCCAGACCCGACCACAGCATCCATCCGGTGTCCGGTTCGTCGATCACGAAGTACATGAGCAGAAAGATCGGCCCGACGATGCCGCACACCATGACGAACAGGAAGGTCGGCAGGAACGTGCGCAGATAGCTCGGAAATCTCGGCCCGGTCCCCTCGACGCCGAACATCGACATGCGGCCCAGCCTACGCCCGGCTCCACGATTCTGAGAGATTCCGGTGGAAACGGTCACGAAACGGCCGCGAACGCCATCCCGGTGTGGTGAATCCGCCGATCGTCCCGATACTGAGATCACCTGACGGACAACGTCTCCCACGCGGAGACGGCACACGACACCGAGGAGGTGGCCAGAAGATGAATTGCCAACCCGCCGACACCGAGTTCGGCCATCATCAGGCCCCCGGTGTCGCGGCCCGCAGCGTCACCCACGTCTGACCTCTGTTCACGTAACACGCTGCGCACCAACCACATTGATCTGCCCGACCTCGTCGATCGACAGGTCCGTTCGCCGGCCTGAACCCGTGACGTGATTGCCGGCGTGATCCTGCCCCGAGGCGGCGTCGCCGCCCGGCCCTGCCCCCTACCCGAAAAGCGGTGCACTCTCATGACCCGACCCGATACCTGGGGTATCCCCGGTCCCACCTTCCTGGCGATCTACGCGATCGTCGCCGCGACGGCCGTGTGCGTCGTCGTGATTCGCCGACGGCCGGCAGAGCTCACCCGCGTCGACACCGACGACCTCACTGCCGCGCATGTCGGCATGCTCATCTCCGACGATCGGGCCGTCCTCGCCGCCGTCACCCAGCTGCGGGTGACCGGCCTGATCGACTCCACCGGGCGAGCGACCCGCCGGCTCGGCGAGACCGACAAGGCGGACCACGACACTTTCGTCCGCGCGGTGCACCTCCGTCTACCCCGGACGACGACCGCCCCGGTGCGCGACGCGGCGATCGCCCTGCGGGAGCTGCGTTTCACGATGGCACAGCAGGGCCTGCTGTACTCCCGGCCCCGTGCACTCGGGATCGGCATCCTCACTCCCGCAATCCTTCTCGGCGCGGCGCGGATGGTGTCCGGCGCGGCCAACCGCAAGCCGATAGGCTACCTCGCACTGATGGTGGCCTGCCTCGTCGCGGTGGCCACGTACTGCCTGATCCGCCCGCGTCGCCTCACCGCCCAGGGAGCGGCGACACTGTCGGCCCACCGCCGGGCGAACACCCTTCTCGAGCCACGATGGCGACCGGCCCTGACCACCATGGGGGTGCGTCACTGTGCGCTTGCCACAGCGCTTTTCGGCGTCGAGGCGATGTCGCTGGTGGACGCACGACTGGCCGCGAACCCGGCCGCGTTCCCGGCGACCACCGCACCGCGACCGACCATCACCCACGTTGCACCCGCCCCGGCACAGCGGAGAGCCCACCGGCGCACCACCAGTTGGGGATTCCTCGGCAATGGCGGCGGCTCCGACGGTGGCGGATTCTTCGGATGCGGTGGCGGTTCCAGCAGTTGTGGTGGCGGCAGCAGTAGTTCGAGCAGTTGCGGTGGTGGTGGAGGTGGTTGCGGTGGCTGACCGACAGAACCTGGCGCTGAACCCACATCCGATCGGCGGCGTCGGTATCGGCTGGCGGCCCGAGATCGCCGCCGTCGTCGCCGACCTTCCCGGCCTGCGATTCTGCGAGGTGATCGCCGAGACGGTCGCCCACATCGACATCGATCCGCTTGTGGCACTTTCTATCCCGGTGATCCCACACGGTGTGGGATTGTCGTTGGGTGGCGCCGAACCGGTATTGGATGGACGTATTGCGGTGTTGGCCGATGCCGCAGCGCGGCTGCGCTCCCCGCTGGTGAGCGAGCACATCGCCTTCGTCCGCGCCGGTGGCCTCGAGGCCGGGCACCTGCTGCCCGTTCCCCGCACCCGCGAGGCGCTGGACATGCTGTGTGCCAACATCGTCCGCACCCAGGCGAGCCTCCCGGTGCCACTGGCGGTGGAGAACATAGCAGCCTTGTTCTCCTGGCCCGAGGACGAGTACACCGAAGGGGAATTCGTGTCCGAGATCATCGAACGCACCGGGGTGTACCTCCTCCTCGATGTCGCCAATGTGTATGCGTGCGCGCTCAATTCGGGAGTCGACCCGGCGACGGAGCTGGCCCGGATTCCGACCGAACGCATCGCATACTGTCATGTTGCCGGCGGATCGTCGGACGGGACGGTGTATCACGACACCCACACCGACCCCGTCCCGGCACCCGTCCTCGACCTCGTCGCCCGGATCGCCGCGACCGGGCGTGCCCCGGCGTTCATGCTCGAACGTGACGGCGCCTATCCCCCGGCGCGGGAACTGCTCACCGAGTTGGACGCGATCGCCGATGCCGCCGGGATGGACCGGGTCACCGTGGGCAGCGGCTGGTGGGCGGCGTCGTGAGCGCCGACGGCCGCCGTACGCTCGCCGAACGTCAGGAGGAGTTGGTGCGCGCCCTCGTGGCGGGCGGCGCCGCACCCGAGGGCATCGATGCGGCTCGTCTGCGGATCACCGAGGAGGCGTTGCTGCGCAAACGGGCCGGCGAGGTGGCGCGCCGGCTGCCGCTGGCCCGGGCCGAACTGGGATGCCGGTTCGGTGAGCTGTTCGTCGAGTGGGCGCGGGGCCGGCCCCGACGGCCGGGAGACGAGGAGGCGGGTGCGTTCACCGAGCACCTGATCGCCGTCGGCGCCTGGGTGCCACCGGCGGTGGCCGGTCGCCGGCGGCGATTGTTCCTGAGTCGACCGCTCCGCAGCCGGCGAAGCTGAGTAAACGAAGCTGAGTAAACACTGAGGAAGATTTCCCGAATCTCGGCAATCCGCCACCGCGACGGTGGCACACTGACGGCTCAGACGAGCACGCCGGTGGCTCATCGGCGAGAGGGCCGAGCATGGACATCACATCCGACAACCAGCCACGCGGCGTCAGCCGACGGACCTTTCTGACGACGTCGGCGGCCATCGGTATCGGTGCCGTGGCCGGCACCGGCGCCGCGGGCGTCGCGTGGGGTGCTCCGCCGGCCGGATGCGGAGACCCGAACGACTCGGTGGCCGGTACCGGCAAGAGCGAATTCTGGTTGTGGGATCAGGTGAAGGGACGCACCCCCGGCAACGCCGGCAGCAACGACTACGTTCGGCAGATCTCGTCGACTCCCAACCGGTACTACGCGATTCGTCACGGCGGGGACAATCCGCATTCCAACACCGACATGCTGCTGATCCCGACGAACCGCATCTCCGGCATCGAATGCAGCTATCTACTGCATTCACCGCCGAACTGGTGGCCCGCCGCCTGGCGCGAGGCGGTGGCCAATGTCCCGGCGAAGCCCTCGTCGCCGATCGCGCTCGGCGTCAACTCCAAGGACAGACGCGGCCAGGATCAGCTCCACATCCACCTGGCGCAGGTCAACTACCCGACGTTGCAGGACCTCCGGCAGATCCAGCCGGTCACCAAGATCAGCGGTTGGATGACCCCGCAGGCCAACGTCAAACTGCGGATCAACGACCGGCACAAGACACCGCGACGTAAGGACGCATGGTTCCGTGTCGTCAAGTACACCGGCGCTCTACCCAACCTGTTCTACGAGCTCAACAAGGTCCTCCCGACCACGGAGAGTATGCAACATCAGGTGGTCGGCGCCGTGTGGTCGGGCGTCGGGCAGACCTACTATCTGATCAACAGCACGGCCACCACCCCGAAGGGCAACGGCACCGGCCTGCTGGACCTGATCTACAACTGGCCGGCCAACAAGCCCTGAGCAGGCCCCGCCAGGCAAGCCCGGCACCGGACACGCTTGCCGCGGAACCATTCGTTTCGCGCGTACTCATCTCGCTGCGCGGGAAACGGCCGAGTGCGTGGGAATGTCGCACAGCCATACACAATGAGAAAGCGCCCCAACCACTTTCGTGGTTGGGGCGCCCTTTCGACTCAGTGAGTCAGACGATCACTTGGTGATCTTGGTGACTCGACCCGCACCGACGGTGCGGCCACCCTCACGGATGGCGAAACGCAGGCCCTCGTCCATGGCGACCGGCTGGATGAGCTTGACGCTCATCTCGGTGTTGTCGCCCGGCATGACCATTTCGGTGCCCTCGGGGAGGGTCACGACGCCGGTCACGTCGGTGGTACGGAAGTAGAACTGCGGACGGTAGTTGTTGAAGAACGGGGTGTGACGGCCGCCCTCGTCCTTGGACAGGATGTAGGCCTGTCCCTCGAACTCGGTGTGCGGGGTCGTGGTGCCCGGCTTCACGATGACCTGGCCACGCTCGACGTCCTCACGCTTGAGGCCGCGGAGCAGCAGACCGGCGTTGTCGCCTGCCTGAGCCGAATCGAGGAGCTTGTGGAACATCTCGATACCGGTGACGGTGGTCTTCTGCGACTTCTCGCGGATGCCGACGATCTCGACTTCCTCGTTCACGTTGACCTCGCCGCGCTCCACACGACCGGTGACCACGGTGCCGCGGCCGGTGATGGTGAAGACGTCCTCGACGGGCATCAGGAACGGCTTGTCGGTCTCGCGAACCGGATCCGGGATCGACTCGTCGACCGCGTCCATGAGCTCCTCGACGGACTTGACCCACTCCGGGTCACCCTCGAGAGCCTTCAGGGCCGAGACCTTGACGACCGGGGCTTCCTCGTCGAACTCCTGGGCGGCCAGCAGTTCGCGGACCTCCATCTCGACGAGTTCGATGATCTCTTCGTCGTCGACCATGTCGGCCTTGTTCAGGGCGACCAGGATGTAGGGCACACCGACCTGGCGGGCCAGCAGCACGTGCTCACGAGTCTGCGGCATCGGACCGTCGGTGGCGGCGACCACGAGGATCGCGCCGTCCATCTGAGCCGCACCGGTGATCATGTTCTTGATGTAGTCCGCGTGACCCGGGGCGTCGACGTGAGCGTAGTGACGCTTATCGGTCTCGTACTCCACGTGCGAGATGTTGATCGTGATACCACGAGCCTTCTCTTCGGGAGCCTTGTCGATCTGATCGAACGCGAAGCTCTTGTTGAGCTCCGGGAACTTGTCGTGCAGGACCTTGGTGATCGCCGCGGTCAGGGTGGTCTTGCCGTGGTCGACGTGACCGATGGTGCCGATGTTCACGTGCGGCTTGGTCCGCTCGAACTTCGCCTTCGCCACTTGATTGTCCTCCTGGACTTGTTGCCTGCTGGGCGGATCCCAGCAGGGGATTTTACTTTGGTTGTCTCGCCCGCCCTGCCGATAGGCCAGGGAGTGCGTCGTGAAAGCCCTTGCGCGAGTGAATTACTCGCCGGTGGCCTTCGCGATGATTTCCTTCGACACGTTCGCCGGAACCTCGGCGTAGGAGTCGAACACCATGGAGTAGTTTGCCCGGCCCTGGGTCCGCGACCGGAGGTCGCCGATGTAGCCGAACATCTCCGACAGCGGGACCTGCGCCTTGACGACACGGGCACCACTGCGCTCCTCCATGGCCTGGATCTGGCCACGGCGGGAGTTCAGGTCGCCGATCACGTCACCCATGTAATCCTCGGGCGTCGTGACCTCGACGGCCATGATCGGTTCCAGGATCACCGGGTTCGCGATCTTGGCAGCCTCCTTGAGAGCCTGCGCGCCGGCGATCTTGAAGGCCATTTCCGACGAGTCGACGTCGTGGTACTGACCGTCGAGCAGCGTCACCTTGAGGTTCACCAGCGGGTAGCCGGCGAGCACGCCGTACTGCATGGCGTCCTGCGCACCGGCATCCACCGACGGGATGTACTCGCGCGGGACGCGACCACCGGTCACGGCGTTCTCGAACTCGTAGGTCGCACCGTCTTCGGCGTCCACCAGGGGCTCGAGCTTGATGATGACCTTCGCGAACTGGCCGGAACCACCGGTCTGCTTCTTGTGGGTGTACTCGTGCTTCTCAACCGGACGACGGATCGTCTCACGGTAGGCCACCTGGGGCTTGCCCACGTTGGCCTCCACCTTGAACTCCCGCTTCATGCGGTCGACAAGGATGTCGAGGTGCAGCTCGCCCATGCCGCCGATGACGGTCTGGCCGGTCTCCTCGTCCAGCTTCACCGAGAAGGTCGGATCCTCTTCGGCGAGCTTCTGGATCGCGGTGCCGAGCTTCTCCTGGTCGGACTTGGTCTTCGGCTCGATGGAGACGTTGATGACCGGGTCCGGGAAGCTCATCGACTCGAGCACGATCGGCGCGTTCGGATCGCACAGGGTGTCACCGGTGGTGGTGTCCTTGAGCCCGATCATCGCGTAGATGTGTCCGGCCCAGGCCTCGTCGACCGGGTTCTCCTTGTTGGCATGCATCTGGAAGAGCTTGCCGATGCGTTCCTTCTTGCCCTTGGTGGCGTTGAGCACCTGGGTGCCCGCGCTGATGTGACCGGAGTACACACGCACGAAGGTCAGCTTGCCGAAGAACGGGTGAGCGGCGATCTTGAATGCCAGAGCCGAGAACGGCTCATCCGCGCTGGGCTTACGAGAGAGGATCTCCTCCTCGTTGCCCACCGCGTGACCCTCGACGCTCGGCACGTCCAGCGGGGACGGCAGGTAGTCGATGATCGCGTCCAGCATCGGCTGCACGCCCTTGTTCTTGAAGGCCGAACCGCAGATGACCGGGTAGAACTCACGCGCGATGGTGAGCTTGCGGATGGCGCCCTTGATCTCCTCGCTGGTGAGTTCCTCGCCACCGAAGTACTTCTCCAGCAACGCCTCATCGCTCTCGGCGACGGTCTCGAGCAGCTTCTCGCGGTACTCGGCGGCCTGATCGACCAGATCCGCGGGGATCTCCTCGATGGTCGGCGCAGCACCGATCTCGACGGTGCCACGCCAAGTGATCGCCTTCTGCTCGATCAGGTCGACGACGCCGTCGAAGTTGTCTTCGGCACCGATCGGCAGCTGCAGAACCAGCGGCTTGGCACCGAGACGATCCTCGATCGTCTTGACGGTGAAGAAGAAGTCGGCGCCCAGCTTGTCCATCTTGTTGACGAAGCAGATACGCGGAACGTCGTACTTCTCGGCCTGCCGCCACACCTGCTCGGACTGGGGCTCGACGCCCTCCTTGCCGTCGAACACGGCAACGGCACCGTCGAGCACGCGCAGGCTGCGCTCCACCTCGACGGTGAAGTCGACGTGGCCGGGGGTGTCGATGATGTTGATCTGGTTCTTGTTCCAGAAACAGGTCACCGCAGCGGAGGTGATGGTGATACCCCGCTCCTTCTCCTGCTCCATCCAGTCGGTGGTCGAGGCACCGTCGTGGGTTTCACCGATCTTGTAGTTCACACCGGTGTAGTAGAGGATTCGCTCGGTCGCGGTGGTCTTACCGGCATCGATGTGGGCCATGATGCCGATGTTGCGGACCTTCTTCAGGTCGCTGAGCACTTCCTGTGCCATCTAATTCCCTCCGGGAATTCTCAAAGGACTAAAGGCTGTCTTGTCGGAGCCGCGGCTCCGCCGCAACCCGAAGCAAGCTTCGGGTTACCAGCGGTAGTGCGCGAACGCCCGGTTGGCCTCGGCCATCTTGTGGGTGTCCTCGCGGCGCTTCACCGAGGCGCCGAGACCGTTGGACGCGTCGAGCAGCTCGTTGGCGAGACGCTCGACCATGGTCTTCTCGCGGCGCTGCCGGCTGAAGGTCACCAGCCAGCGCAGCGCCAGGGTGTTGGCGCGGCCGGGCTTGACCTCGATCGGCACCTGGTAGGTGGCGCCACCGACGCGGCGGCTCTTGACCTCGAGGGTCGGCTTGACGTTGTCGAGGGCGCGCTTGAGGGTGATGACCGGATCGGTGCCGGTCTTGTCGCGGGCCTGCTCGAGGGCACCGTAGACGATGCGCTCGGCGGTCGACTTCTTGCCGTCCAGCAGGATCTTGTTGACCAGCTGGGTGACCAGTGGCGATCCGTAGACGGGGTCGTTGATCAGAGGACGCTTGGGTGCGGGGCCTTTACGTGGCATGACTTATCAGTTCCCCTTCTTCGCGCCGTAGCGGCTGCGGGCCTGCTTGCGGTCCTTGACACCCTGGGTGTCCAGCGAGCCGCGGATGATGCGGTAACGCACACCCGGCAGGTCCTTCACACGACCACCACGTACGAGCACCATCGAGTGCTCCTGCAGGTTGTGGCCCTCACCCGGGATGTACGCGGTGACCTCGACGGCACTCGTCAGGCGCACACGGGCGACCTTACGGAGAGCGGAGTTCGGCTTCTTCGGGGTGGTGGTGTAGACGCGGGTGCACACGCCGCGACGCTGCGGGCTCCCCTTGAGGGCTGCGGTCTTCTTCTTCGCAGCCTTGTCATGACGGCCCTTGCGGACCAGCTGATTAATGGTTGGCACTGAGCTCAGTTCTTCCTTTGTCGGCACATCCGGCCGCGGCAGACGCGGTCGGCTTCATTTCGTTGTCGTCGTGGTTGGTGCTCCGGGCAAGTCCCCCGAAATCCGACCGAAACCGGGTTTTCGACGAACCTCCACAACTCGCCCCACCAAGGCTTTCGCCCTGGTCAGTACAGTTATCGCTACCCCGAGGTCGGGCGTGTCAGACACCCGACAGCGGTCTCGCTTGTCAGCCCGGTGACCCCATCACATGGTGGGAGTACCCATGGGACACGCTGTCCGACATCACCGTCACGGCTCCGTCGGCAGGGCACACGGACTGGCCCGACGTACGCCAGGCACCGACGATCCACTCTACCGATCGGGTTTGCACAGGTCAAAAATCGGATCCGGGAAACCAACCGGGAACGAACCCGAGATGATCAACAGACGATCTGTTGACCACTCATAACGTCGTCGGTGCCTGCGGCATTCCCGCCCGATCAATGCCCGATCAGCGTCTTGAGCAGCACGATCACCGCGGCCATCACGGCCGCGATGAGCCCGGCGCCCACCATCCGGGCGTCGAGCCGGTTTCCCCGCACCCGCTCGGTGACGATCGGCACCGACGCGATGCGCGCCACCACGATCGCCCCGGCGATCAGCTGGGGCGCCTCGGTGGGAATGAACTCGTGATAGCCGAGGGTGAGCGCGATCGCCGGCCACACCGCCGACGACATGATCGGCACCGCGTCGCGCAGTTCGTCGACGGCCAGCCCGCGAACCTGCTCCCGGCTCAACTCGCCGCCGTGTTCCTCCTCGTGCGCCTCCGGGACGTTCGCGTGCGCCAGCAGGTCGGCGAAGACGTGCGCGATGTATGTGGTCACGCCGGTCCCGAGGACGATCAGCGGGGCATGCCCCTCGTCGATCGTCGACGACGAGGCCAGCACCACCGCGGCCAACACCAGGATGTTGCCGTAGACGTAGGCCGACAGCCGTGACGCCGCACGCCGCGGCGCCAGCGGCCCTCCCCTGCGTTCGGTCAGGACGCCGTACCACGCGGGGACGGCCCGCGTGCCCCTCGACTCCCCACTGCGCACCATGATCACCCATGGTGGCACGGCGCCGGGGCTCGCGACGACAGGCGCGTGATCAGTGCCGTCGCGCCCGCCGGAACACATGAACGGCGTCGGGCCCGCTCATCCCCGTCGGGTCTCGGTTCGCGGGGTCATCCCGTGGTACATGCGGGTCAGGTGCACGCGAGAACTCACCCCCAGCTTGGCGTAGATGTTCTTCACATGCTGACGTACTGTGTGCAGGCTCAACACCAGTTCATCGGCGATCTCGCGATCGGAGAACCCCGCGGCCACCAGCCCGGCCACATCGTATTCCCGGGCCGATAGTCGTTGGAGGGCATGGCTGCGATATTGGGCCCGTGACGATTCCAGTTCGAGTTCGAGCAAGTGCGCCCCCGGCTCCCCGGGTACCGGACGGGCGGTGCATTCGAGTACGTCCTTGCTTCCGTTCTTGAGCCGGACAAGATATGACCGGTGCAACAGTGAGTCGGAGCCACCGACGTCGCGCAGAACGCGGTAGAGGATGTCGGTGCCCTCTTGCAGATCACCGAGCAGGCCGGCCGCCGATCGATTGATCGTCGGTTCGATGGATGAGGCCGCAAAGTAGACCACCGCAGCGGCACTCGAGTTCACTGCCAGGAGTGAGACATCGAGTCGGTGTTGCAGCTCGGTACGACTCCGCAGATTGGCCACCGCTCCGCCGACGATCTGGCCGATTGCCGATATCAGGTCCATGTCGACCTGATCGACCTCGAGCAGCAATGAGTCGGAGGCAAAATCCACGGTCCCGACAATCGCGCCGTTGTGCACCATCGGCGCCTTGAGCACGTGCAGCATGTTCTCCAGGCGATCAACCCGCTGATAGATCTCGGTTCGGCGCCATTCGTCGAGGCTGCGCCCGGCCAGGTTGTAGACCGGGGTGAAGCGCGTGAGTACCTGGCGCAGTTCGTCGTCGATGGGTCTGCCGAGTTGTTCGTATGTGGTCATGAAACGGTCGCTGACGTTGCGCGACTCATACCACGACGGCGTCCCCGGCTCGTCGCCGAACAGGTACAGCGCTTTCATCGGCAGATCCATGATCTCGCCGATGCTCTCGAAGTAGAGTTCACCGAGTTCCGCGAGATCGTCCACCTCGGTCAATGCGGTGGCCAACTCGATCAGCGCTGCATACCGCGATCGGGTGTCACCACGGCGACCCACCGCGCCCACGGGTCGGATGCCATCACCGCCTACGGGGACTGGTTCCATGTCAATACCACTCCAAAACACACTGGCAGCGGGCGAGGAGACGCCCGATGTCACCACAATTGGCCACACCGCCCCGCAACGGCTCTCCGGTGGAGGAGAGTCCGGGTTTCGGGCCACACGACATCGGGTGACGCCATCGCGCGTGGAATCTGTCCGACCTCAGATGTTAGGTAGTCGAGAAGAGTTGCGCGCGGCGGCGTTCACCACGTCACACCCAGCAGGGCCTCGATCGCCCCGACAAAGGCCTCGGGACGCTCAAAAGGCGGCCAATGACCGCATTGTCCGAGAAGGCGGATATCTGCGTGGGGAATGTAGGACCCGATGGCCAGCGCCTGTTCAAAGGGCACCATCCGGTCATTGCGCCCGTGCACGATGCCGACCGGCATCCGCAGCCGGGCGAGATCTGCCATGTTGCTGTGCGCGACGCTGACCGAACGGCGGTCCGCCTCACCATGATCGGCATGTGCCGCGCGCATGTGCATCATCGCCGCGACCGTCTCGTCGGTGATCAGCGATTCGTCGAACCACAGGGCCCGCAGCATTCGGCGTAACCGGTCCTCGTCGGCGGGACACTCGTCGAGTTCGATCGCCAGCCGCCACACCTCGGACGGAAAGGGCGTCACCAGGTAGGGATCGCCGCCGGTCGAGGCGTGGCAGGCTCCCACGAGCAACGCGTCGACCCGTTCCGGCTGGGCCAACGCCAGGTCGAGCGCAGTGGTGGCGCCCATCGACGTGCCGATGAGGGGAGCGTGCTCGATGCCGAGATGCTCCATCACCGCCAGCACCGCACGAACTGCGACGTCATGGACCGGTTCGTGATACTCGACCGGCCCGGTGAGTCCGTAGTTCGGCAGATCGACCACCACACACCGGTACCGGTCCTCGAGCAGTTCACACACCCGGCGATACACCAACGCCGCAGTCGCCCCGGGACGCGGACCCCATGCCTGGATCATCACCAGCGGCGTTCCCGCGCCCCGATCCACGTAACCGACCTCCATCTCCGGGGTCCGCACGCTGCGCTGAAATGCCCGGTCAACGAGGACACTCTCGATCGCCGCAGTCATGACGCACTCACCCGACGGGCCAGGGCGCGCAGATCAACGCCGGTATCGGCCACATCCTCGGCCCCCAGCGGTGCACCCGCTTCCATCAGGAGCATCGCTGCCCGGACATCCCGCGCGGCGTTGATCCCGACCGCGCCCAACAACGTCGATCCGGACAGATAGAACCAGCTCACCGAATCATCGGAATGCCTGCGGGTCACGATCGTCTTCGATTCGGCGATGTGGCCGGCCACCTGGATATTGAGGCCCAGGTGGTCCGACCAATACCAGGGAACCCCCGCGAAGGCCGCCGACTCCCCGATCATCGCGCCTGCGGCGAATTCTCCTTGTGCAGAGGCGTTGAGCCAGGTGCCATGTCGCACGGTGGCACCGATGAACGGATCGGGAAAGCTCGCCACATCCCCGGCGGCAAAGACATTGGGAACCGCCGTCTGCAGCCGCCCGTCCACCGGCACACCGTGTGAAATCCGAAATTGCTTGCGGTCGAGCATGTCCAGCGCAGGTTGCTGACCGATCGCGGTGATCACGATATCGGCCGGGATGGTGTCGCCGTCATCCAACTCGACACCCCGCACCCGATCGGTTCCCACAAAGCCCACCACCGACACCGGGGCACGCAGCTCGAACGGAGCCTCCCGATACACCTGCGCCAGATGATCGGCGGCATGCCCTCCGACCGCGCCTGTCAACGGATGGCGGGATCGACACAGCCACGTCACCTCGTTACCCAGACTCGCGGCCGCCGCGGCGGTCTCCGCTGCCAGGAGACCGCCGCCGACAATCACCACCCGAAGCCGGCCTCGCCGCAACCTGTCACCGAGCACCTCCGAATCGTCGGCGGTGCGCAGGGTGTGGATGCCATCGAGATCGGCACCGCCGACCGGCATCGTTCGGGCTCGACCGCCGCTGGCCACCAACACCTTTTGGGCTTCGATGCGGATACCACTGGCCAAGCGGACCGCACCCGCGGCGGTGTCGACCGATTCCACCGGATCGTCGAGCACGAGGTGTACCGCCAGCTCCATCCAATCCTCCCACTCCCGGATTGTGGTGGAGCCCAACGGAGCCGAGCCGACGAGGCATTCCTTGGACAGTGGTGGTCGTTCGTAGGGCAGCCGCCCCTCATCCCCGACCAAGAAGATCCGATCGTCGAATCCTTTCGCCCGCAACGCCTCGGCCGCCTTGGCGCCGGCCATTCCGGCACCGACGATCACATAGGACTTCTTGTTCACAGTGGCTACACCGTCCTTATCCGTGGACATGTGGTCAGTGACCCACGCATCGGGGCGAGGGGTCAGAATTCGAATATCTCAGAAGAAGACGCTGAGGTTCTTGGCCAACACCAGGTTCTGGTCGAGCAAGATCACCCGATCGGCGATCTTGAACCCGTTGTCCTCTCGCCGCAGCACATCTCGACGTTCACCGGCCCACAGATCAACCTCTGCCTCCAACCGGTTGCGGTAGATGAAGAAGTTGGAACGCACATGGTATTCACCGTCGACCGGCGACCGGGCGATCCGCACATTGGTGATCAGATGCCGGGACCGCGACGGCGGGTCCTCGGCCCAGTGCATCCCGCTCTCGAGTTGCTGGATTCGAAGCTCCAAGGAGACGCTGTCGTCATCGAAGTGAGCCACCTCCAACCCATCGAGGTCATCGGCCTCGTCCTGCTTACGCTGCCTGCGCAGCCGATTACGACGAATCGGCATGCGGTAGTGGGCATCAGCGGTGAACAGCTCATACCACGCCCGCCACTTCCAGTCGTCGAGCAACTCGACCTCTGCGTACAGGAACTGTTCGATCTCGAACTGCTCGGCGGCCGAGACCAGAGTCATTCCGGCCGAGGTGAATCCCGGCGCCGAGGCCCCCTTCGCACTGTGTTCACCGGCGGTCAGCATTCTTGACTCCTTCCATGATCGCCGCAGCCCGATTACCGATTCCGGCCGCGATCTGCTTGGGGTCGTGTTCACTGCGTTCGGGTTCGGCCGCCGGCGCCACCGGCCACTCGGGCGATGTCATGAACTCCAGCCACCGCCGGTAGAAGGTACGCTGCGGTCCCTCCCCAAAGTAGTTGCGCAACACCCGTCCCGGATACACCGGATCATTGTCGGTCTCATGTCCGTGGCCCATCTGGTAGTTCCACGTCATCTTCCGCGTCTGCACGCCTCGCTCGAGCATCTGCCCGATCAAGTCCCAGTTCTCGCCGTCATCGGTCTCGACCACGCCCGCCGCGCCCTCGGTGAAGGCCGCCGAGGTACGTTGCGCCCGCTTGACCTCCGCCGGCGCATCCTTGTCGACGATGGTCCAGGACCAGATCTCGAATTCGTTGGGCCCCTTGGGGTGCCATACGCGCAGATTCGCCGATCCGGGCAGTCCCGAGAGATTCGGGAAGACGGTGAAGTTACCGACGGTATTGGCCCGCTCCTCACCCAGCCGTTCGAGCCGGTTGTCGAACTCGGCCTGGTTGTATCGCCCGAGTGGATCATCGGCAAATCGGGTCATCCGATCGAAGATCATCGAATATCCGTGCCCCTGACGGGAGGCGAACTCGATGCCCTTGATATCTCGCAGGAAAGACGGATCAAAGGTGCCCAGCGAAGAAGCATGGGTGATGATCGCGTGGTAGCCGTCACCGCCGAACTGCTCGGCTCCCAGCTTCCAGTTGCCGTGGATGGTCCACTTGATGACGCCGGGCAGGATCTCTATGCCGCCCGGGGTCCGATCGATCCAACTGTCGATGTAGTAGGTCATGTCGCCGAGGAAGTCGGTCAGCGGCGGCGCCGTCGGATCGAAAGTGGCAAACCACATCCCCTTGTACTGGTCGACCTGTGCGACCTCGATCAGCCCCCATCGCTTCTGATCGAGTTCGTTGAAATAGGCGGTGTCCAGATTGGGCACATTGATCAGTTCACCCGCGGTGTTGTACGTCCAGCCGTGATAGGTGCACATGAAGTTCTTCGCGTTGCCGTCCTCGGCGCGGCAGATCTTCATCCCGCGATGCCGGCAGGCGTTGAGGAACACTCGAACGCTGTTGTCGCGCTGGCGGATGGCCAGCACAGGATCACCACCCATATAGGTGTTCACGAAATCACCCGGTTTGGCGATCATCGAATCATGTGCGATGAACAACCAGGCCCGACCGAAGATCTGCTCCAGTTCGCGTCGGTAGATGGAGTCGTCGATGAAGATCTCCGGACCGATGAGTCCGTTCTCCCAGTCGACGAGATCCTGTAGCTGGTCGTTGATGTCGTTGCTCACATCCACTCCGTTTCTCGATTGGGGCGTGGTTGGTTTGTCTTCCGCACGGACTCGTGGGTTCCCATCACCAGGGCACCGGTCACGAGCGCGCCGGTCCCGAGTCGAGGAAGGCCGTGGCGATGGCCGCGAACTCGTCGGGACGCTGCTCCTCCATGTGGTGTGCCCCGCCGGCCATCACATAGAGCGATGCATCGGGGATGCGTTTGGTCAGTTCGAGGGCGTAGTCGGGAATGGCAAAGGCATCGTGATCTCCCCACAACAGCAGTGATCGCGCCTTGACCATCGGAAGGTGGTGGGAAAGGTCCTGGGGTATCCCACGACCGCCCTCGATCGACCAGTCCGGCCCCAGTGCGATCAGCTCGGGGTCCTGACTCAGCTCCCACCGCAGATCGAATGTCCAGGAGGGGATGTCCTCACCGCCCCGCCATTCGAGTTCGGCCATGATCGAGTAGAGCTTCTCCTTGGTCGGCCCACCGTCGGCGTAATACATCGTCCAGGCGTCGGCGCCGGCCAGCCCCAGTTCGGGGGTGAGCGGAACGGCGCCAGGGATCGGCTCGCTCCCGGTGATGATCAGCTGGTCCACCAGGTCTGGATGTTCGGCGGCCAGCGCCACCGCCGCCGAGCCACCGATCGAATTGCAGATGAAATCGGCCTTGTGAATCCCGATGGCATGCAGTGCCCCGGCAATCACCTGGGCGTGGTAGCTCCACCGCGGTGCGGTGAACGGCTCTTTGCTCGATCGCCCGAAGTGCAGCATATCCATCAGGATCAGCCGCCGGTTCTCTGCAAAAGTCGCTGCGACCGTGCCGAAGTCGGTCCAACTCGAACACCCCGGCCCACCACCGTGCAGGAAGACCGTCGGGGTGCCCTCCCCCATGTCGATGTAGTGGATCGTGTGTGGTCCCACCGAGACCTGCTTGCCCTGCGGTTCGGCCAGTTCACGCTGTTGCATCATCGTCTCCGTCTCGGTCACTGTGCCGCGACGAGCGGCAGGTGCTCCAGGGAGCACGTCTTGTCTGCGGGTGCCACATAGTCGGCGATCGTCGACGAGGAGACGATGTCGCTCTTGACCACATATTCCTTCTGCGCCTTGCCATCGAGCGCGTCTCGGGCGGCACCCACGATCGCCCACCCGGTGCACACCGGGTCGGTGTCGACGGTGGCGGTGATCGTCCCGTTGCGCACGGCGGCGATCGCCGATTCGTCACCGTTGCTTCCGGTCACCACAACCCCGTTCGGGTTGGTCCCCGAGGCGGCCTTGAGCCCGCGAGCCGACAGTGCCGAGGCGATTCCCAACGCCGAGGCGTCGTTATAGGCCCAAAAACCGTCGAGATCGGGGTTTGCCGAGAGAATGTCCTGCGCAAGTGTCGACGCGCCCGCGGAGGTATCTGCGGTGTTGTCCTGGCGCACCACGATTGTCAGGCCCTTGGCCTCGGCGGCCTTGGTGAAGCACTCGGTCATCGTCACGATCGACGGAGCCGGTGGGCCCGACATGACGGCGATCCTGCCGTTCGGCTTGGCGGTGGCAAACAGGTCGGCCACCTTCTCGATGACTCCACCGGTTTCACACGTCGTCGCTTCGGTCCATACCGTCGAATCCACGCCGGTACCACCGGAATTGACACCGATGACCGGGATTCCGGCAGACTCGGCACGCGAGTAGGCACCCGAGATGGCGCCTTCGTCGAGCGCCCACGATCCCAACGCGCTCACCGGGCGGTCCACCATTGTCTGAATATTGGAGACCTGAGTATCGGCCGAGAGATTCGCGTCATAGACCTGCGACTCCCATCCCAGGGAGGAGGCTGCGGCCTCGATGCCCTGGGAGGTGAACTTTTGACCTTCCTGCGCCAGAACGGGCGAGGAGAAGCCGAAGAAGGTGGAGCTGTCGTCGCTCCTCCCGCAGGCCGCCACGGCTGTCCCAATGGCCAGCACGGCCCCCGTGGCCACGAGTGATCTGACGAGTTTCATATGTGATTCCTTTGTGACTGAGGGGGTTTAGATTCTGAACTTGGCGATGACACAGCGCTGTGTCGCGGCGACGTAGACCTTGTCGCCGTCGATGCGTATCGGATAAGTACCGACCGGATCTGTGGCTGGCGCGGTAAGCGCCTCACCTGTACGCACAGAGAAGGTCGCGTAGTGGAGTTCGCACTCGATCTGGTCCCCGTCGAGGTAACCGTCGGACAGCGAATAGTCAGAGTGCGAACAAGTGTCGTCGATCGCGAAGAACTCGCCCGCGACGTTGAACACCGCGATCGGCGGGCAGATCCCGGCGACCTTGATGCCCTCACCGTCGGAGAGTTCATCAACACCGCAGACCACCGTCCACTCGGCTGTCGAATCCGTGCCGGTCATCGGCTCTGGGCCGCCGTACTCGAGGCGCCCGGCATCATCGACCGGAGCCGAGCCCGCAGCGCGGCCGAGCGGGCCACCCCGAGTCCCACCGCGGCGATCAGCAGGGCGCCGTTGACGGCCTGCCGCCAGAAGCTGGAGATGTCGGCGAGGGTCATCGCATTCTGGACCACCCCGAGAAAGGCCACACCGATGACCGTTCCCCAGATGCTGCCCTTACCCCCGCTGAACGAGGTTCCGCCGATGAGCACGGCCGCCAAGACTCCGTTGAGCAGCGCCGGATCGATCTGGGGCGAGGCTCCGGTGAGGCGACCCACCTGGATGAGTGCGCCGACTCCGGCGGCGAGACCGGCGAGTGCGTAGACCGCGGCGGTCACATTCTTGACGTTGATCCCGTTGAGTCGCGCCGCATCGGAGTTGGAGCCGACTGCCAGCACGGATCGTCCAAAAGCGGTGTACCCCAGCGTTCCTGCCGCAAGGAGAATCATCACCACATCGAAGATCAAGATGATGGGAATGGGGCCGATCTCGGCGGTGGCAAAGCTGTTGACCCCTGCGAATGCCGGGATGTCGAAGACGTTGACGGTGGCGCCGTTGTTGAGCAGCAACGCGATGCTCGCGGCGATCGAGGCCATTCCGAGAGTCACCACGAGAAAGGAGATCCGGGCCCGCGAGATGAGGACTCCGTTGACGATCCCCAGTAGCGTTCCACCGGCCAGCGCGGCAATCACGCATACGATTGCCGGCCAACCGGATTGCAGCACCAATCCGAACACCATTCCCGCGGCGGCGGTCATCGCCACAATGGACAGATCGATACCACCGGCGATGATGACGAAGGTCGAGCCGATTGCCAAGGTCAGCGCCACGCTGTTGGCGCCGACGATATTCATCAGATTGGCCCACGTCATGAAGCTCGGGAGCGCCACACCGGCGACGATGACCAGGGCAAGTAGCGCTACGAGCACACCTCCGGTATCGCCGAGTCCGGGTAACGCGATCCGAGTGTTGCCCACTCGGGTCGTGCTCGGCGGCCGGGTGGCCGGGCTGGAGGGGGTGTCTAGGGTTGCCACATCTGACTCCTCAAGAGTTGACGGAAAGCTGTTGTGCTCGAATGTTTTTTGTCACTGGGACAGCACTGCTGGCTGAGGGGATTCGGTGACGATATGGTGAAGGCCTGCCTTACCTGCGACCATGGCCGCGGTGATGTTCTCCTCGGTGATGTCGGCCTCCACGAACTCGGCCACCACCTCGCCCGCGTAGAGAGTGATCACCCTGTCCGACATCCCGCACAGCTCGTTGAGTTCGGACGAGATCAGCACCACCGCGGCCCCTTGCTCCACCTGCTCACGCAGCAGCGCATAGATCGCACTCTTGGCTCCCACATCGATACCGCGGGTGGGTTCACTCATCACATAGACCGGCAGTCCGAGATCAAACAGTCGACCGATGATGATCTTTTGCTGATTTCCGCCGGACAGCTGGGCCACCGGCGCCGACGCCGAGGTGGTGCGAACATCGAACCGGGAGATCGCGTCGCCGACGGATCGCCGTTGGATACCCAACCGGCGCACACCATGACGAAATACCCGCTCACCCCATGCGAGGATGAAGTTGTCGGCAACCGATCGTTGCAGAAGCAGACCCATCGCCTTGCGGTCCTCGGGGACAAAGCCTATTCCGCCGGCGAGCGTCTTGTCTGGTCTGCCCAACGGGATCGGCTTTTCGTTGACCCGCAGATCGCCGACACCGGTGACCGCACCACCGAGTACGTGGCCCAGCGATTCCTTTCCCGATCCCGACAGCCCCGCCACACCAACGATTTCGCCCGCCCGCACGGTGAGGTCGATCTGTGCGAGTTCTCCTGTAGGAGTCGAGATCCCGTTGGCCGCAAGCACGACGGAACCAGGCTTGCTCTGCGGTGATCGAGTTCCGTAGTAGTCGCCGAGCTCCCGGCCGACCATCAATTGCACGAGTTCTTTTTCGGTGGTCTCGGCGATCGGATGCGCGGCCATGATCCGTCCATCACGCAGGACAGCCGCGGTGTCTGCAGTCCGGAAGATCTCATTCATCCGATGCGTGATCATCACCACCGCAACGCCTTCGGCACGCCTGTCCTCCACCAACTCGAGCAGGCGTTGGGCCGCCTTCTCCGACAATGAACTGGTCGCCTCGTCGAGGATGAGGATTCTGGGCTGCGCGGCCAACGCCCGCGCGATCTCCACCTGCTGCGCCATCTCGATCGACAGGTCGGCCACCGCGGCCCTGGGATCGACAGCGGTACCGCACATCTCGAGGATCTCCCGCGCACGCGAACGCATGGTGCGCCATGCCACCACACCGACCCCGCGACGCGGCAGCGCACCCATGAAGATGTTCTCGGCAACGGTCAGATCGGTGGCCAGAGTCAGTTCCTGGCTGATCAACGCGATCCCGTGCTGCCGGGCAACACTGGCGTCGGTGATACGCACCGGTTTTCCGTCGATGAGCACCTGACCGCGGTCGGGCGCCACCAGGCCACCGATAATCTTCGCAACGGTGGACTTGCCCGAACCGTTTTCACCGGTCAGCGCCGTGACGGTGCCCGCGGCGAACTCGATCGACACCTGCTCCAGCGCGACCGCATTACCGAATCGCTTGGCGATTCCGTCCAGTGCCAACGCGGGGACGGCCGGCGCCGAGGCGGGAACATTCCGGGCCGACGCGGGGACGACGGGATCGGGGTGAGGATGAGAGCTGCTCATGGCCGATGAGTCAATCAGCGCCGAGCACCCCGCGAAATACCGCTACGCGGGCATTTTGGCGACTACCTCATTTGCGGTAGCCGCAGCATATTGGGATGCTTTTGTGTGCCAAACGATCACGCCCGGTTACGGCCGTGTATCACTGTCGCCGAGCGTGTTACGAGACGGTGAAGGGCGCTGACGATGGCCGCGCTCGGCCCATGACCACGCCGCAGGCGATGGCCGCCGCTGCTGCTCCCGCGCCGACGCCGAAGATCAGCGAGAACTCACCCGGCGCCGCGGGTGCGCCCACCACTAATCCGACGGTCGCCGAGGCGATGGCGGTACCGAAGAATCGTGCGAGCGCGTGGACCGCCTGCGCGGAGGCCATCGATCCCGGTGCGGTCCGTTCGGTTACCAGCATCGGAGTAGCCGACATCGCCGTCCCGACTCCGGCGCAGACCACCGTCGCCCACACACATACGTGCCACACCTGATCTCGCTGCACGATCAAACCCAGATATCCGAGCAGGGCAATCATCGCACCCGCCGCGGGCAGCAACTCGGCACGCAAGACCTGCGAGAGCCGCGATACCAGCGGAGGTGTCGCCAGCATCGCGATACCGCCCGGAGTCAGCAGCAGGGCCGCCGCCAGCGCCGACAACCCGATGCCGCCCGCGGCGGCGGGCTCCTGCAACAGGCGAGAACAAGCAATCATCGACACCATCAGCATCACCCCGACCAGTAGCGAGGTGAGGTGCAACCACCGCATCGGGGAGCCTGCGGCGGCCCGCACATCCACCAGCGGATCACGCCGACGTCGCTGCGCCCTGATCCACCACCAGGCACACATCACCCCGGCTCCCGTGTCAGCGGACATGAAAAACTGCCCATGGGCGGTCACGAAAGTGCCCGCTGACGGCCAATAAGGACTGCCCATCGGCGGTCAGGAAAGTGCCCGT
>NZ_JBSGIT010000025.1:0-84612 GCF_053605205.1 Gordonia sp. NPDC003950
CTGCAACTCGCCGGACGTAATCAGGCGGATACGACCCTGCGGGATCAGGTCGCCGAAATGGTGATCGCCCTGGATCCCGACGGTGCCGCCGACCGTCGCGAGGAGGCCGCCGCGCGTGTCCAGAATGTGCGGGTCCGTCGGGACACCAACGGGCATTGCAGCATCTCCGTCTACGCACCCGGGGAGATGGGTGCGCACCTCGCGGCGCGGATCGCACAGATGATCAGTCAGCGGATCTGCCCGCGTGATCGGCGTCGTCGGGGTCAGGTGCAGGTCGCGGCATTCGCCGAAATCCAAGGCCTACCCGGTGCGTACCTGTCGTGTGAATGCGGTCGGGGTGACTGCTCGCGGGCGGTCCCGTTGCCGGAGGAGCCCTGTGGTCTGACCGACCTCGACATCGATGTTGACGGCGACGCGGCTGATCTGTCTGGCGATGTCGATGCGGATGCCGACGTGACCGACGATACCCAGTCGGGCGTTGACGTCGCAGCCGACGTGACCGATGATCCCGAGACGATCACCGACGGCGACGCTGATTGTGACGACGCTGATTGTGCGGTAGCGGAGACCGTCGAGGCGCACCCCGACGCCGAATCCGACACCGACACCGAACCCGAAAGCGATTTGCAGTTGTCGCTGTCGTTGATCACCGATCCGTCCGGGCAGCGGGAAGCCCGGCTGGAATACTTCGGCGTGATTGACGAAGCTCACGCCCGAACGCTGATCAGTTCGGGACAGTTGGTCACCGTCAGCGAGTTTCCCACCCTGGACATACCCGGCATCAGCACCGCCACCTCACTGGATCGGATACCGGCGGCGTGGCGTCGTCTCGACGACCCGTTCCCCGCAACGCCGATCGACCCGACCGGGCACGGCGGATATCTCCTCCCACCACCGGGTGCGTTGACATATCGGATACCGGCCTGGTTGCGGGAGAAGATCATCGAATTGGATGGCACCTGCCGGTATCCGCAGTGCGGGCGGCCGGCCAGTGACTGCCAGATCGATCACCTGGTGAAATTCGTGCACCGCGATCCGATCACCGGTGGCTGGACGGTGGAATTCAACCTGATGCCGCTGTGCACGCCGGACCACCAACGAAAACACATGGGCTTGCTGATCCCCACCATGCTCGCCGATCGGGCGGTCATCTGGCGCGACCCCGTCACCGGGGAAACCATCACCACCTATCCGCGGTAGGCCACTACCGTCGGGTGATGCTGGGCTGCAACCAGTTCCCAGCTCCGGGTTGTGTGGGCTCGACCTCGACAAGGTCGGTCCGACGGATACGCCACGGGCTCGAAGTCGCCCGAAGCGGACCGACCTACGGAATCGGTCAAATGTAGAAGCACCGGTGTCGGAAGCTGCCTTCGATGCGGCCCACAAGGTGCCCGGCTGGGAAGAGCCAGCGTCCGGTCGGAACCCTGGTGAGAACCTCGGGCAGCAGCGGATTGCGAATCACGAGGTATGCCAACACATCGACGAGGGCGTAACCGGGCCGACGGGGCATGCCGTACTCGCGGAAGTCTGCGTACAGTTGGACGTTGCCGAAGCCGTAGATTCGTGATTGCGTGAAGATTCCTCGGAGGGTGTCGCGAAACCGGTAGGCCACCAACGCGTCCGGGCTGTGTCCGACCGTCCCGCCGGCCAATTGCAGACGCAAGGCGAACTCGGCATCTTCGTAGCCGTTCCGGTAAGCCCCGTCGAAACCACCGAGCCGGACGAGATCGTCCTTCCAACACGCCATGTTGGCCGCGGTCGTTACGGGCAGGAATCCTGGTATGTCGAATCCTTCATCCGGTTCGGGCATGGGTCGCCAGCGTCGCACCTCGGAGGTGTTGAGCGATTCGGTCTCGACCGCACCACTGACCAGACTGTGGTGACCGGCGACGGCCACCAGATGACGCAGCCACCCCGGATGTACCGCGTCATCCGCATCGCAGAAAGCGATAAGATCTCCAGCCGCGGAACTGATCCCCACATTTCGGGTGTACGACGATCCGACCCGACCCGAGGCATCGACCCACCGAAGACTCAAACGGTCAGCCAGGGGATAATCCCGCACATGATCGGCGAGGCCGTCGTCGGAACCGTTGTCGCACACCATCACCTCGAACTCGCCGAGGTAGTCTTGGGCGGCGAGGGCCTCGAGTTGTGTGTCGATGGTGGCCGCCGCATTGCGGGCCGGGATGATCACCGAGACAAGGCGCGGGACGCGAGGTGTGGAGCGCAGAATCCGTTCGGTCGGTGGGGTGGGTCCGCGGTCGGATCGCGGCGCGAGGGTTCGCGACGGGATCGGGCCGGTGTCCCCACGGAGACCGGCCCGTAACCCGGCCAGCGTCAGCCGGATTCGGGACACACGGTGCGTCCCGATCACCATTGCACGGCCTCGGCTCAGGAGATCCTTCGCGATCGAGACCATCAGCCACAGTGGCTCGCGGCCACCGTACTCCCGGTAGAGCCGCACGCGGTTGCGCGCAATGTAGTAATGCCGGAACGGTGCGTCCTCGGTGAACTCGATGGCGCCCGCGGCCCGGCCCCGCAAGATCCAGCGGAGCGGGCGCGGCGGTGTCCATTGCGCCGCCCGGCCCAGCCGGTGGGTGATGCGCGTACCCGGCACGATGACCGCGTGGGCTCCGAGCGCGCGGGCCCGGAGATAGAACTCCGTCTCCACGCAGTCGATGAAGAGTCCCTCGTCGAAGAGACCGACCCGCTCGAGCAGCGCCCGCGGAAACATCATGCCGGATTGGATCGGTTCGAATGCCAATGTCAAACCCTTGTGGGCGAACCAGAATGGTGCGACGTCATCGTTGATCAGGCTCGGCGACAGCATCACCAGGTCGATGTCGAGTGACCGGGTCAACGCGAGGTGATCGAGCATCCGGGAGACGTAGTCGGTGGGCAGGCCGGTGTCCTGATCGAGGGTGAGGACCGCCTCGGCGCCTTCCTGCAAGGCGAGTTCGATGCCGCGGTTGAGTGCGTGGGCGATGCCGCGGTTCGCGCCGGAGCGCAGGACGGTCGCGCCGGCAACGGCGCACTTCTCCAGGATCTGTGCGACCACACCATCGGAATCGGTGGACAGAGAGGGTGATCCGTCGTCGACGATGATCACCTGACCGGTCTGATCGCGCACCGAGTCGACGGTGGCCACCAGGCCGTCGTCGGGTTCGAATGCACTGATCACGACGGCAACGCCGGTGGGGGCGATGGTCATGACGGCGAACCCGCCGCCACGTCGGACAACGCCTTGTCGAAGGCCGTCGCGGTCTCGGTGACGTACGGCGCGCGCACCATCGAGTGATGGTCACCGGCGACATCGGTGAATGTCACCTCGCCGGAGGTCACATGCGCCCACAGGGCCGGGTCGTCGGAGTTCGTGCGGGCCCGGATGATGTGGATCGGACCGCCGTAACCGCTGGGGCGGTAGCGCCGGATCATCCGGGTGCCGAGGTCGAAGAAGACCGTCCACTGCAGGGTGGTCGGCAGCCGGACCAGCCCTGCGGTGATCATCAGGACGTTCATCGCGAGCAGATTCCAGGCCTGCAGGAACCTGGTCCGGGTGGAGGCCGCTGCCGTCGCGGAACGGTCTGGAAGGACGGCGTGATCGGCTGTCAACGTGGCGAGTTCGGCTCGGAGCCGGCGCAGCCCACCGATCTCGCGGCCGACCAGCCGATCGGCCAGGATCGGGTCGATCAGCGGATCGAGGACGATCACCTGCTTGCACGCGTGCCCGGCCCGGGTCAGGGCGGCAGCCGCCTCGATGGCGATGAAGCCGCCCATCGAGTATCCGCAGAGACGGTATGGGCCGCCGGGCTGGACCGAACGGATGTCGGCGATGGCGCGGCGTGCGGCGGCCGCAATCGAATGGTCGGTGCGGCAACGGCCCTCGATGCCACGGGCCTGGATTCCGTAGACCGGACGTTCGGTGTCGAGGGCGCGGGCGAGCGGGGTCAGCGACGTCGCGAGTGAACCTGCTCCGGCGATGACGAAGATCGGGTCACCGGCACCGGTCCGCAACTGCACCAGGGTGTTTCCGGTCGCCGTGCGCGCCCGTTCGTCGTTGGCGGCGTCGAGGACGCGGGCGAACTCGGCGATGGTGGGGGCGGCCGAGAGCATCGCGGTGTCCAGCCGCACCCCGAAGCGGTGCTCGAGGTCGGCCAGCATGGTGCGTGCGGCGAGGGAATCGCCGCCGAGCGAGATGAAGTCCTCGTCCCGTCCGACGCGCTCGACACCGAGTGTGTCCTGCCACAGCAGCGTGAGCATCGCCTCCGTCGGGCCCTGTGGTCCGACGAGATCGCCGCGCTCGGGAACCGGCGGCAGCGCCGCACGATCCACCTTGCCCCGTTCGGTGCGCGGCAACTCGGTCATCACCACGACGTCACGTCGAATCATCCAGGGGGCCAGCGTCTTTGCCAACGCGATGCGGATCTCGGCCGGAGACGGCGACCACTTCTCGCGGTCCACCGCCACGTGGGCGATGAGCCGGCCGGCGTCACGGTCGCCGGTGACCACGGCCTCGACGGTCCAGGGCAACGCCCGCAGCGCCGCCTCCACCTCGATCGGCTCGACGAGGTATCCGCGAATCTTGACCGCATCGTCACGGCGACCGAGCAGATGGAGGTGACCGGCGTCGTCGAAACGGCCGAGATCGCCGGTGTGCAGCCGTGTCCGGCCGTCGTCGAGTGCGACGAACCGGCGGGCGGTCAAGTCGGGATCGTTGAGGTAACCGAGCGCGAGATAAGCGGATTCGACGACGATTTCACCCGCGGTCCCGGCGGGGAGGTCATCTCCGTCCTCACCGACGATCCGAACCCGCTTATTCGATGCGGGCGTACCGACGGGGATGGGACCGCTGGGCAGATCCCGTTCCGGCGGAAACCGATTGAAGGCGAGATCGCCCATCTCCGACGAACCCGACCAGCTGCAGAAGACGCCGTGGCGCAAAACCGTTCGCCGCAGCAGTGCCACGTCGGCGGCGGTGACCGGCTCGCCGCACGTGGAGGCCAGTCGTACCGAGTTCGGCGAGGTGTCGTCGAGTTCGGGCAGCCAGGAACGCAGTAGCGACGGGGTGCAGTGCAGGGTGGTGGCGCCGGTGGCGCCCAGCCAGTCGCGCAATCCGGTGGTGGTGCGGCGCCGGGCATCCCACAGCATCATGGTGGCTCCGTTGAGCAGCGTCATGATCAGGCAGTCGAATCCGGCCCCGAAACTCAGGGGCAGCAGGACTGCGGCGCGGTCGGCCTGCCCGAGTCCCATGAACTCGCGTCCATCGACCGCCTGGTTGACCCAGCCGCGCTGAGAATGGATGACGCCCTTCGGTTTTCCGGTGGAACCGGAGGTGAAGATGACGATGGCCGGGTCGTCGGGCGACGGGTCTGCCAATGGGTGTGCACTCGAAGGCAATTCGTTGATTAGCGCGGGGCTCATCCGCACCGCGCCGGACAGGTGCAGGATGTGCTCGCGGCGGTCGTCGGGCAGCAGCGGGTCGAGCATGATGACCGGACGTCCCGACATCAGCACCGACAGCAGGGCGAGAACCGAGTCGACATCGGATTCGGTGTCGACGGCCACCGGGCGGTCCACGTCGGTGATCGCGGCGATCGCCCGTGCGCGGTCCTCGGTGTGCGCCAACGCCTCCGCGAAGCCGATGGAGGCCTCGGGGGTGAGGATCGCGATTCCGTCGCCGCGGGCCGCGGCGACGGCCCGCCAGTGCGCCACGGCCGTTTCCGGTAGTCCGCGGCGGACGGTGTCGAGGTCGACCGGCGGCGAGTCGCCGTCGGCGCAGCGGGTCATGAGTTCAGGCCGGCGGCGATCGTCGGCCAGGATCGATGCAGTTGATCCTGCCAGTACATCCACGAATGTGTGCCGGTGGCAGGAAGATTCACCGTCGCAGGGATGTTCAGCTCACGGAGTCGTTGCGCCATCTGCTCGGTGCACTGACGGGCCGCGGCCTCCAGTGCGCCGCCGACGACGATCTGATTGGCCACCGGCGGAGCGCCCGGGGCCTGGTGTTCGGGTGTGTCGTAGCGTCCGGCGAGGCCGCTGCCGGCGGAGAGGTAGAGGGTCCGGCCGCGGAGTTTGGCCGCATTGATGTACGGATCGTGACGAATCCAATCGGCGGAGCCGGTGGGTCCCCACATGTTGTCGACATTGGCGCCGGCGGCGGTGTAGACGATGCCCCGAACCGCGGCCGCGCCCTCGGGAGTGCTCGTCCGTGCGCAACCGCTGTAGGACGCGACCGACCGGTAGAGGTCACCGGTCTCGCCGGCGAGGGTGAGGACCGAGGTCGCCGACATGGACAGGCCCGCGATCGCGTTGCGTCCGTTGGTCTTCAACGTCGAGTCGACGGCGGGTGGGAGTTCCCGCGTCAGGAAGGTCTCCCACAGCGGGCGGCCGATCTTCGGGTCGGTGGCCACCCAGTCGGTGTAGTAGCTACCGATGCCCTTCATCGGGATGACGACGTTGACGAGCTTGTCGGCGAAGAACGACCGGGCATCGGTCTGGGCGAGCCAGTTGGCGCCGTCCTCCCCGCCGCCTGCGCCGTTGAGCAGATACAGCGTCGGTGCGTCGGCCGGATTGCCCGCCGGTCGGATCACCTGGAGCGGGATGTCGGCGTTCATCGCCGCCGAATGGGCGGTGGCCAGCCACAGGTGTCGTCGAGTTGCTTCACGAATGTCAACCCACCGGTCGACCCGCTGCTCGGCTGCGGTCCGCGGTGGCCGATGGCGCCATCGCGAAGGCGGTCACCACGGCGAGGACCAAGGTCCCGATCATGGTGCGGAAGCCGCCTGGTCGGGTCGACACGGAAGAACGCATAGTAAGGTAAGCCTACACTGCGGAAACTGTCCGTGGTCGCCGGTACAGCATTGCGCGTGAGTTAGGCGGAGGTAGTCCATGAAGGTTTGTGTCGTCGGAGCGGGCCCCTGCGGCCTGACGACCATCAAACAACTCCGCGACGAAGGACATGAGGTCGTCTGCTTCGACAAGAACGCCGACATCGGCGGCATCTGGCTCCGGCACGCCGGCGACGATGACGAGATGAAGGCCTTCGACAACCTGATGCTCACCATCTCGATGAAACTGATGGCCTACTCCGACCATCCGTTCAAGGGTGGCCGGGTCTTCTACTCACGCAAGCAGTATCACGGCTACCTGCGCGACTACGCCGACCGCTTCCGGCTGCGCGATCACATCCGGTTCGGCAGCGAGGTCACCGACGTCCGCAAGACCGGCAGGTCGTGGACGGTGTCGGTGCGCCGTGGCGGTGTCGAGTCGAGCGAAGAGTTCGGCGCCGTCGCGATCTGCTCCGGCCCGTTCAAGACCCCCAACCGTGCCATCGCCGGTCTCGAGGGTTTCGACGGTGAGATCGTGCACTCCGCGCAGTACCGCAACAACGAACGCTTCCGGGGCAAGCGCGTCCTGATCGTCGGCCTCGCCGAATCCGGCGCCGACATCGTCCGCGAGATCGGCGACGTCGCCGAGTCCGCCACGCTGTCGATCCGTTCCTACACGTGGCTGCTGCCCCGGGTGTTCGAGGGGGACAAGACCACCGACTACGGCACGGTCCGCTCCCACCATCACGAGATGCTGCGTCGCTCAACGGATTACCCGTTCCCGCTGGAGACGTTCTGGGGACGCAACCGGTTCGCCAAAGCGGTGTTCCTGGTGGCCTCGGTGATCCTCGGGTTCATCACGGCCGGCGTCGGCGGGCTGCGCGGTGAACTCGCCCGCCGGGCCGGACGGACACCGGACGAACCCGCCCTCAATCCCATGGGTGAGCCGATCCACCCGTTCAAGATGGATCTGGGAACGGTTGAGGACGAAGCGAATTGGGAGATGCTGCGGACCTGGAACCGGCGTTCGCATCCCGACGGGAGTTGGACCCAGCGGGGTATCTTCTGCAAGAACGTCACCTTCATCCCGAGCCTCGTGTCCGGGAAAGTCACGCTCAACGACGCCGGGATCGATCGGTCCGACGGCAAGAAGGTCTTCTTCAAGGATGCGACGGCCGCCGACTTCGACACCGTCGTGCTGTGCACCGGGTTCACCACCGAACGACTCGCGATCGGCGACCTGACGGTCCGTGACAGCAATGTCCGCAACCTCTACAAGCATTCCATTCCGCCGGAGCACGACGGGACCGCCGCGTTCATCGGGTTCGTGCGGCCCTTCTCCGGTGGTATCCCGATCTGCGCGGAGATGCAGGCCCGCTACTTCGCGCGACTGTGCAGCGGAAAGCAGAAGCTGCCGGCGGACGTCGCCGATCGCATCCTGCGCGAGAAGCAGTGGGAGGAGTACTGGACCGCGCTGAGTCCCCGGCACACCGAATCGATTCCCTCGCAGGTGGTCTACCTGGATTCGATCGCGAAGGAGATGGGTGTCCTGGTCCCGATGTGGCGGATGCTGATCAGCCCGAAGCTGTTCAAGCAGTTGTGGTTCGGCAGTTTCAATCAGTCGTGCTACCGGATCGTCGGCCCCCACAATCTCGGGAAGGCCGCCCTCGAGGATCTCTACGCCGAGCCGGTCGGCCGACTCCGGAACGCGGTGTGGGACATGTCGCTGCTGCAACTGATGCCGAAGAACGTGCATCCCAAACACATGATGTGAGGCGGCTGTGTCCGGAATCGGGGGCCGGGGGTGCCAAACGGTCGGTGGCCGGTCGGCGGGCGAATTAGACTCACCGCCATGAACTGCCGACGCCCCATCGTGCATCCGAGGCGGGCGCGGTGACCTCGTGGTTCACCCGCACCATCGTCGACCCGGGGCGGCTGCCGCTGTTCGTCTTCCTGGTCGCGTTCATCCTCACCTTCCTGTTCATCCGATTCAGCGTCCGGATGATTCGGGCGCAGGTGCGGTGGTGGCCGGGCAACGTGACCCCCGGTGGTCTGCATCTGCATCACGAGTTCTTCGGCGTCATCGTGATGACGCTGTCCGGGTTCGGGCTGATCTCCGTGTCACGGTTCGACACCCCGATCGCAGACGCGGTGCTCGCGTCGTTGTTCGGCGTCGGATGTGCGCTGGTGCTCGACGAGTTCGCGTTGATCCTGCATCTGCGGGACGTCTACTGGGAGAAGGAAGGACGCGCGTCGGTGGACGCGGTGTTCGTCGCCATCGCGATCGGGCTGCTGTTCCTGATGGGGTTTCGTCCGCTCGACTTCTCCGCGGCGGTGGGCGAATTCCGTGACGACCCGGATGTGGTGCGTCGGATCATCGTCGTGGTGGGCATCGCGGTCAACGTGGTGCTGGCGATCATCACCCTGGTGAAGGGCAAGTTGTGGACCGGGCTCATCGGGATGTTCATCCCGGTCCTGCTGGTCGTCGGCGCCGTCAGGGTGGCGCGACCGGCCTCCCCGTGGGCGCGTTGGTTCTACGGCAGTCGAGACGGTAAGCACCAGAAGGCCATCCGGCGTGAGCGACGACTGCGTGAACCGATGATCCGGTGGAAGATTGTCGTGCAGGAGGCGCTCGCAGGCAGATTCGGGGTGCCCGACGCCCCGCCGGTGTCGCAACCGGTCGCGCCGGTACCCGCCCCGATCGCGCAATCCCCGTCCGTGCAGGTGCCCAACCGGATCGCCACCGCCATCCGCTGGCGCCGCATCCGACGGGAACTGAAAGTGGTGCCGACCTGGCGGCTTCCGGTGATCCTGGTGATGCTGGCCATCATCGCGGCGATCGCGTGCGTGACCATCGACGAAAACCTGGGTCTCGACGTCGATTCCGGCACCCTGGCAACCGTGCTCGGGGTGATCGCCGGTGCGACCGCCACCCTCACCGGTCTGGTCTTCACCGCGGTGACCCTCGCGATGCAGTTCGGGGCGTCGCAGATCTCGGTGCGGGTGATCCCGATGCTGCAGCGCGAACCGGTGATGCGCTGGTCCATCGGCTTCTTTCTGGCGACCTTCGTGTTCAGCGTGATCATCGCGATGGACCTGGCGTTGTCGGGGCCCGGTGACGGCACCCCCGGCGTGTCGACCGCCATCGCGGCCTTCCTCACCGTGGTGTCGGCGATCCTGTTCATCGCCTTGGTGACCAAGGTCGGCTCGGTACTGAACTCCGCCCAGTTGCTGCGGTGGATTGCCGCCGACGGACGTTCGGCGATCCGGCGGCAGTATCCCGTCGTCGGTGGGCAGACCGTGGACCACGGCTCCGATGTCGACGAATGGGGCGGTGCCGCAGCGGCACCGCGGACCGTCATCACGCTTCCGGAACTCGGTGCCCGCGGTCGGATCCTCCTGGCCGTCAATGTGCCGATGCTGGAGCGGTACGCCGCGTCGCGGCAGGTGCGATTCGACCTGCTGGTCCGGGTGGGCGACAACGTATCCCACAACGTCGGGGTGATCGCCGTCATCGGGCGAACCGACGGCGGCGACGAGGGCAGCGATGCGGATTTTCAGCGTAAAGTGCTGGGCTCCCTGTTCTTCGGCGACACCCATCAGCCGTCGGTGAGTCCGGCGGCGGCACTGCAGGCGATCACCGACATCGCGCTCAAGGCGATCTCCACCGCGGGCAATGATCCGAGCAGTGCGGTTCTGGCCCTCGATCACATCGAGGATCTGTTACTGATGCTGGCACCACGCGTGCGCGCGGCAAGCCAGTCGAGGTTCGTGCGTGGCTACCGGCGCAGTTGGGCCGACTACGTGGCCATCGGCACCGACGAGATCCGCCGCCACAGCCATGGCCAGGCGCAGGTACACCGTCGGCTACGCGCCCTCTACGAAACGCTCGCCGCGCAGTGCGCCGACGATCAGCAATCGCCGATTCTCGAACGACTCGAGGCCCTCGATATGCAACTCGCCCAGGAATGGACGGTGCCGCTCGACCGTCGGCTCGCCGCCGACCCCGACCGGCAGGGATACGGCTCCGAACGGGGTGCGGCACTGTAGCCGCCAGCGAGCGAGCAGACACCGAGCGCCCCAAACCCGTGACGGGCTGGGGCGCTTGATGGTTGACGGATCGACGCGTGTGTCAGCGATCCGTGCACACCGACCGTGCGATGTGGCCGGGGACGCCGGCGCCGAGCTTGCGCAACGCTGCACGACGCGCCCCTTCGTGGGTGTCGTACCCGCGTGCCCAGGCGACGGACTCGCCGTCGTCGGAGTAGGCGACCGCACCGCAGGAGTTGTAGAAGGTGAAGTAGCCGCAGTCCTCGCCGCACTGCGCCTCGACCACGTCGGTCGCCGCCTGCGCCGTCGGGTAGTTCCAGGCCGCGGCGGTTCCGCCGTAGTTGTCGTAGGCGATGGCGCCGAAGTTGTAGTCGTAGGCTGCGGCCGGCGCGGCCGGAGACAGGGCCAGGCCGACGCCGGTGAGCGAAACGGTCAGCGTCAGGGCGGCGAGGATGCGTCGTGCGAACATGCCGGGGACGTTAACAACGAATCCTCAGGTGTTTCTCATCGCGCGCGGCGCGTGTCATTTGGCCGAGCGAGGGTGTCGAGCCGATCGGGTGCTGCCGTCCGAGACGTCCTGGTGCCCAGCGTTACTTGCGGCCGCCGAGAATTCCGCCGAGCAGATCCCCGAGGCCGCCGCCCGAGCCGCCCTTCGAGCCACCACCGAGAACACCACCGAGAATGGATCCGAGCCCGCCGCCCGCGCCGCCACCGAGGGCGCCGCCGAGGATGGAGCCGAGGTCTCCGGCACCGCCGGACGCGGTGGTGGACGATGCGCCACCCCTGTTGAGGATCTTCGACGCCAGGTAACTCATGACGATGGGGGCGAGGATGGGCAGCAGCTTCTTGACGAGGCCCTGATCCACCGCGGCGGCCGGGACCTGATCACTCAGGGCGGTGGCCACCGAGTCGGTCTTGTCGCCGAAGATGTGCGAGACGATCTTGTCGCCGTCGGCGGTGTCGACATCGTCGAGATTGATGGTGCCCTGCGCGAGGTCGTTGTCGTGGGCAGACAACGCGGTGGCGATGCCCTGTGCCGAGGACTCGTCGGCGGACTGATGTTGCAGACCGCCCACAAGGGCCGGAAGGGCTTGCGCGACAGCGGAACGCGCGGTCGTCTCGTCGACGCCGAGTTGGCCGGCGATGTCGCCGATGGGGAGGCGGGACATCAGGTCGTCGATGTCGGACACGTCGATTCTCCTTGGGTTGGGGTGTGGGGTCAGGGCGTGTTGGTTCGGGGCGTCGTCACGGATTGGGAGATGAACGAGGCGGCGCTGCGCAGCGCATGGCCGGATTCGGGTGAGAGGCGCGGGAACATCTGGAAGACGTGCCCCTGCCCGGCCCACGATTCGATCCGTGCGTCGGCACCGGCGTCGGTCAGCATCTGGTGATAGTTACGCGCGTCCTGGCCCATCACCTCAAGACCGCCATACTGGATCAATGTGCGCGGCAACGGTGTTCGATCATCCACACTGATGCGCATGCGGGGGTGGTCGGGATCGGCGTCGCCGGTGTAGAGCCGCAGGATCTTGCGTGCCCCGATCGCGTCGATGATCGGGTCGCGTGCGCCGGCGCGCTGGTGGGCGACGGCGGTGTCGAAGGTGGGGTCGAACAGTGGTGAGAAGAGCGTCATCGCGGCCGGTTGCGGAGTACCGGTGCGCTGATTGTCGGCGAGGAGGTCGAGCGCGAGATGCCCGCCCGCGGAATCGCCGGCCACAATGATCTGCTCGGCATCGATGTCCTGGGACAGTAGCCAGTGATATCCGCGGATCGCGTCGTCGCCGCCGGCCGGCCACCGGTACTCGGGTGCGAGTCGGTAGGCGAGGCTGAAGGCCAGACATCCGGTCCGTCGGCTCAACCGGGCGACGAGCCCGCGATGGGTGCGCGTCGAGCAGACGACGTATCCGCTGCCGTGGAGGTAATAGATCACCGGCCGATCGCGGCCGATGGTCAGGTGCACGCCGTGCCGGCTGCTGTCGCCGACCCATTCGCCGCGGACCTGACCGCCCTCGAATCGCGTCGCGACGGGCCGGGTGACGACGCGTTCCGGGATCGGACTCATGACCTCCAGTGCCCGGTTCAGTCCCGGTCGGGTTGTGCGGATGACCTGCGCGGTGACGGCGGGGGAGCCGTAGCGGGCACCCGCCATCAGTGGGCGGGTGACCCGTCGCAGATACGAGTTGAGTGCCAGCGTCCGCCGCGACGCGAGGGCCGAAGAGGGATGCCGGTCGTCAATCGGGGCGTCGTGGGTGTCCGTGGTGGCGGGATCGTTGGTGTCGGGCAGCTCCGCCGCGGCACCTGACGTGGGGTTCACAAACGCGACACTATGCCTGCGTAGCCCTTCGGTGGGGGAAATCGGGCGCTGTCAGTGCGAAACCGAGCGCTGTCAACGTGGGGGTGAGCGCTGTCAGTGGGGTGGCGGGCGCTGCCAGTGGGGGAGAGCGCTGTCGGCGAGGACCTTGGGGAGGACACGCAATGCCTCATACGCTGCGTGGACGGCATCGTTGTGGTAACCGGATTTCGATACTGGGTACCCGCCGTGAGAAAATAATCGACAATGCTCAGCGAGCAGGGTGAGTCCTGCCCGACAACTGATGTCGGGTGGAATCAGTCAGCAATGGCGCTGACCCTCGGGACGCCACCGCTTGACCCTCGACAATGCCCAGGTCAGCCCACCAACCGGGGCGTGTCGAGACGGGGTCGGGGGTGTCGAGTCCGCACAAGACGTATACGGATGAATCGGTGCGCAGAGTGGCGCGCAAAGTGAGGGCGAATATGAAGCATGCTCCCGGTCCGACCGGTCTGTACGACCCCGTCCACGAGCACGATGCCTGTGGTGTCGCCTTCGTCGTCGACATGCACGGTCGACGCAGCCGCAACATCGTCGACAAGGCGATCATGGCGCTGGTCAACCTGGAGCATCGCGGCGCCGCCGGCGCCGAACCGAACACCGGCGACGGCGCGGGCATCATGATCCAGGTTCCGGATCGCTTCCTGCGCGAGGTCGTCGACTTCGACCTGCCCGCCGAGGGCGCCTACGCCACCGGCATCGCCTTCCTGCCGCAGGGCTCCAAGGATGTGACCGAGGCGGTCGAGGGCGTCGAGAAGATCATCGAGTCCGAGGGCCTGAACCTGCTCGGCTGGCGCGAGGTGCCCACCAACGAGAACGGTCTCGGGGCGCTCGCGCGTGACGCGATGCCGACCTTCCGTCAGGTCTTCCTCTCGCTCCCCGAGGACGTCGAGGATGCCGACGGCATGGCGCTGGAGCGCAAGGCGTTCGTCGTCCGCAAGCGCGTCCAGCACGAACTCGGCAACAAGGGTGCCGGTGCCGACGGCCCGGGCCGCGAGACCGTCTACTTCCCGAGCCTGTCCGGCAAGACCTTCGTCTACAAGGGCATGCTGACCACCCCGCAGCTGCGGGAGTTCTACGTCGACCTGCAGGACTCGCGTGTCGAGTCGGCGCTGGGTCTGGTGCACTCGCGCTTCTCCACCAACACCTTCCCGTCGTGGCCGCTGGCCCACCCGTTCCGCCGCGTCGCGCACAACGGTGAGATCAACACCGTCACCGGCAACGAGAACTGGATGCGGGCCCGTGAGGCGCTCATCGACACCGAACTGTTCGGCGGCGAGGGCACGGCCGAGAAGATCTTCCCGGTGTGCACACCGGGTGCGTCCGACACCGCGCGCTTCGACGAGGCGCTCGAGATGCTGCACCTCGGTGGCCGCAGCCTCCCGCATGCGGTGCTGATGATGATCCCCGAGGCGTGGGAACGTCACGAGTCGATGAAGCCGGAGCACCGCGCGTTCTACGAGTATCACGCGACGCTGATGGAGCCGTGGGACGGACCGGCGTCGGTGTGTTTCACCGACGGCACCGTCGTCGGCGCGGTTCTCGACCGAAACGGCCTGCGCCCCAGCCGCATCTGGGTCACCAAGGACGGCCTCGTCGTGATGGCCTCGGAGGTCGGCGTCCTCGACATCGACCATTCCGACGTGGTGCAGAAGATGCGCCTACAGCCGGGCCGGATGTTCCTCGTCGACACCGCGGCCGGCCGCATCGTCGACGACGAGGAGATCAAGGACGAACTCGCCGCCGAGCACCCTTACCAGGAGTGGCTGGACAACGGGCTCGTGCACATCGATCACGTCAAGGCGCTGCCGCATGAGCACATGTCGCATCACCGGGTCACGTTGCGCCAGTTGACCTTCGGATACACCACCGAGGAGCTGAACCTGCTGGTCGCGCCGATGGCGAAGACCGGCGCGGAGGCCATCGGCTCGATGGGCACCGACACCCCGATCGCGGTGCTCTCGGCACGGCCGCGGATGTTGTTCGACTACTTCCAGCAGCTCTTCGCGCAGGTGACCAACCCGCCGTTGGACGCGATCCGCGAGGAGATCGTCACCAGCATCGGCGCCACCATCGGCTCCGAAGCCGACCTGCTGCACCCGGGCCCCGAGTCGTGCCGCCAGATCGCGCTGCCCTCACCGGTTCTCGACAACGATCACCTGGCCAAGCTGGTCCGGATCAACGACGACGAGAACCTGCCCGACTTCCGCAGCGCCCACATCCACGGCCTGTATCCGGTGGCCGAGGGCGGCGCCGGACTGCGCAAGGCACTCGACGAGGTCCGCGCCAAGGTCAGCGCCGCGATCGCCGACGGGGTGAACCTGATCATCCTGAGCGACCGGGAATCCGACGAGACGCTCGCCCCGATCCCGTCGCTGCTGCTGACCGCCGCGGTGCATCATCACCTGGTGCGTGAGCGCAAGCGCACCCAGGTCGGCCTGATCGTCGAATCCGGCGACTGCCGCGAGGTGCATCACGTCGCCACGCTGGTGGGTTTCGGTGCGGCAGCGGTCAATCCGTACATGGCGTTCGAATCCATCGAGGACATGGTCGAACGCGGAGTGCTCGGCGACATCGACTTCGAGACCGCCCGCACCAACTACATCAAGGCCGCGGGCAAGGGCGTGCTGAAGGTGATGAGCAAGATGGGCATCTCGACGGTGGCCTCCTACACCGGCGCCCAGCTCTTCCAGGTCATCGGCATCAACACCGAGACCGTCGACGAGTTCTTCGCCGGCATGCGCAGCCAGCTCGGTGGTATCGGTCTCGACGAGATTGCCGCCGACGTCGCCGCCCGCCACCAACTCGCGTTCAGCGAGCGTCCCTCGGAGCGGGCGCATCGCGAACTGCCGGTCGGCGGTGAATACCAGTGGCGCCGTGAGGGTGAGTACCACCTGTTCAACCCGGACACGGTGTTCAAGCTGCAGCACGCCACCCGCACCGGGCAGTACAAGGTGTTCAAGGAATACACCAAGCTCGTCGACGATCAGTCGCGCAAGCTGGCCACCCTGCGTGGTCTGTTCGACTTCAATTTCGGTGACCGCGACCCGATCCCGATCGACAAGGTCGAATCCGCCCGCGAGATCGTCAAGCGATTCTCCACCGGCGCCATGAGTTTCGGGTCGATCTCGGCCGAGGCACACGAGACCCTCGCGATCGCGATGAACCGCCTCGGTGGCCGGTCGAATTCCGGTGAGGGCGGCGAGGATCCGCGTCGCTTCCACCATGACGAGAACGGCGACTGGCGGCGCAGCGCGATCAAGCAGGTCGCGTCGGGACGTTTCGGCGTCACCTCGCACTACCTGACCAACTGCACCGACATCCAGATCAAGATGGCGCAGGGCGCCAAGCCCGGTGAGGGCGGCCAGCTGCCGCCGCACAAGGTGTATCCGTGGGTCGCCGAGGTGCGTGGTTCGACGCCGGGCGTCGGCCTCATCTCGCCGCCGCCGCACCACGACATCTACTCGATCGAGGATCTCGCGCAGCTGATCCACGACCTGAAGAACGCGAACCCGCAGGCGCGGATTCACGTCAAGCTGGTCAGTGAAATCGGTGTCGGTACCGTCGCCGCGGGTGTGTCCAAGGCGCACGCCGACGTGGTGCTCATCTCCGGGCATGACGGTGGTACCGGCGCGTCGCCGCTGACCTCCCTCAAGCATGCCGGTGCGCCGTGGGAGATCGGCCTCGCCGAGACTCAGCAGACATTGCTGCTCAACGGACTTCGCGACCGCATCTCGGTGCAGGTCGACGGCCAGCTCAAGACCGGTCGGGACGTGGTGATCGCGGCACTGCTCGGTGCCGAGGAATTCGGTTTCGCCACCGCGCCGCTGGTGGTGTCGGGCTGCATCATGATGCGGGTCTGCCACCTCGACACCTGCCCGGTGGGTGTGGCCACCCAGAACCCGCTGCTGCGTGAGCGTTTCACCGGCAAGCCGGAGTTCGTCGAGAACTTCTTCCTGTTCATCGCCGAAGAGGTCCGGGAACTGCTGGCGCGTCTGGGATTCCGGACGCTGCAGGAGGCCGTCGGTCACGTCGAGGCACTTGATACCGGTAAGGCGCAGGCGCATTGGGCGTCGGACAAGGCCGGCAAGCTGGATCTGTCGTCGGTGCTGGCGCTGACCGAGTCGCCGTTCATGAACCAGGATCTGTACTGCTCCGGCGTGCAGGACCACGGTCTGGACAAGGCGCTCGACCAGCAACTGATCGCGCAGAGCCGTGAGGCGATCGACAGTGGTACCCGGGTGAGCTTCACCTCGAAGATCACCAACGTCAACCGCACCGTCGGCACCATGCTCGGCCACGAGGTCACCAAGACCTATGGTGCGCAAGGGCTTCCGGACGGCACCATCATGATCGACTTCACCGGGTCGGCGGGCAACAGCTTCGGAGCGTTCGTGCCCAAGGGCATCACCCTGCGCCTCGAGGGCGACGCCAACGACTTCGTCGGCAAGGGACTCTCCGGTGGTCGTATCGTGGTGCGCCCGGCGACCAATGCGCCGGAAGGCTTTGTGGCCGAGGACAACATCATCGCCGGCAACGTGATCGGCTTCGGTGCGACAGCGGGCAAGATCTTCCTGCGTGGTGTGGTCGGTGAGCGGTTCTGCGTGCGTAACTCGGGTGCGACCGCCGTCGTCGAGGGCGTCGGCGATCACGGCTGCGAGTACATGACCGGTGGCCGGGTGGTGGTACTCGGGGACACCGGACGCAACTTCGCGGCCGGCATGTCCGGCGGCATCGCCTACGTATACGACCCGGCGGGACGATTCGCCGACAACCTCAACACCGAACTGGTGGAGTTCGAGCCGCTCGACGACGAGGACATCGCGTTCCTGTCGGCGACGATCTCCGAGCACCGCGACGAGACCGGATCTCCGGTTGCCGCAGCGGTTCTCACCGAGTGGGAGACCACGCAGAGCCAGTTCGCCAAGGTGATGCCCCGCGACTTCAAGCGGGTGCTCGCGGCGGCGGCAGCGGCCGAGCGAGATGGACGAGACGTGAACGAAGCGATCATGGAGGCCGCACGTGGCTGACCCCAGAGGATTCCTCAAGCACACCGAGCGTGAACTGCCCGACCGTCGACCCGTCGACCTGCGACTGCTCGACTGGAAAGAGGTCTACACCGACTTCGGCAAGGACGAGTTGAAGACGCAGGCCAGTCGCTGCATGGATTGCGGTATCCCGTTCTGCCACAACGGTTGCCCGCTGGGGAACCTGATCCCCGAGTGGAACGATCTGGTCTACAAGAACCAGTGGGATGCCGGCATCGAACGGCTGCACGCCACCAACAACTTCCCGGAGTTCACCGGTCGGTTGTGCCCGGCGCCGTGCGAGGCGTCGTGCGTGCTCGGCATCAACCAGCCTGCCGTGACCATCAAGCAGGTCGAGGTCGAACTCATCGACAACGCCTGGGATTCCGGCCTGGTCACCCCGGTGCTGCCGACCGAGCGGACCGGTAAGAATGTGGCCGTCGTCGGCTCGGGCCCTGCCGGATTGGCTGCCGCGCAGCAGCTCACCCGCGCCGGTCACACCGTGTACGTCTACGAGCGGGCCGACCGCATCGGTGGTCTGCTGCGCTACGGCATCCCCGAGTTCAAGATGGAGAAGCGGCACATCGACCGTCGTCTGGAGCAGATGAAGGCCGAGGGCACCGTCTTCCGGACCGGCGTCAACGTCGGCGTCGACATCACCATCGAGCAGCTGCGCACCGACTACGACGCGGTGGTGCTCGCGATGGGTTCGACCATCGGTCGTGACCTGCCCATCCCGGGCCGTGACCTCGACGGCATCCATCAGGCGATGGAGTTCCTGCCGCAGGCCAACCGAATCCAGTTGGGCGACACCGTCGATTCCCAGATCACCGCCAAGGGCAAGAAGGTCGTCATCATCGGTGGCGGCGACACCGGCGCCGACTGCCTGGGCACCTCGTTGCGCCAGGGTGCCGAGATCGTGCATCAGTTCGAGATCATGCCGCGTCCGCCGCAGGAACGCGCCGAGTCGACCCCGTGGCCGACCTATCCGCTGATGTACCGCGTCTCCTCGGCCCACGAGGAGGGCGGCGAGCGGGTGTTCTCGGTCAACACCGAGCAGTTCGTCGGCGAGAACGGCAAGGTCACCGCGCTGCAGGCGCACGAGGTGAAGATGGTCGACGGTCGCTTCCAGAAGGTCGAGGGCTCCGACTTCGAGCTCGAATGCGACCTCGTCCTGCTGGCCATGGGCTTCGTCGGACCCGAGCGCAATGATCTGCTCGACAAGCTCGGCGTCGAGTACGACCAGCGCGGAAACATCAAGCGCGACGACGAATTCCGGGCGATCGGCCAGGAGGGTGTGTTCGTGGCCGGTGATGCCGGCCGTGGTCAGTCGCTGATCGTGTGGGCGATCGCCGAGGGCCGTTCGGCCGCCGCGGCCGCCGACGCGTTCCTCGCCGGCCAGACCGACCTGCCCTCGCCGATCTACCCGACGCAGGTCGCTCAGCGCTGATCGCACGCGCCACGAGCCTCAATCGTCTGTCGCCGCCTCGAATCCGAGGCGGCGACAGACGTCAGTTACTGCTGTCGATCACGAATGAGCCGGATAGTTCGCCGTCGCTGGACAGGAAGCTCTCGCAGGTGATGTCGTAGCGGGTCTCGGCCGCTCTCTGGGGCAACTCGAGATCCATCCAGGTCCTGCCGGCCCAGTCCTCGTCGGTTCCCAGTTCGGGAACTCCGCGCGCAGACAGTGTGCAGGTGATCGACGATCCTGTGTTGGTCTTCGCCTCGATGTGAACCTTGACGGTTCCGATTGCGTCGTCCGGGTAGGAACTCTGCGTCGAACTGGATGTGCTGTATTCGCACGGGAGCAGCGGCCCGTCACCACGCAACTCACATTCACCGTCTTGGAACCGCGACGCTGCCTGTGACGGCGATGCGGTCATGGTCATCGACGTCGCGGCCAGCGCCATCGCGCCGCACGCGATCGCCACACGGTTTCGGTATCTCATCGGTCCCCGATCCTTCGAGAGTGGTGATCCACCATCGTGGATCAAATATGAAGTTCGATCACACCATATCGGACGCTTTTCCGAATCAGCAGCCGGATATCTGCGCGAGCACTCGATGCGACGTGATCTCGGCGCGTCGCTCTAGCCTGGTCGGTATGACAGCGTGGGTGGAAGTTCTCGTGGCCATGGTCGACGGACCGTCGAAGCCCATCACCGGGGTGGTGGAATCGGTTGTTCCGGAGGGGTATTCCGAGACCTTTGCCGTGGCGGGTCCGCGGATGATGACGCCGTGGTTGAGCGAGCGGGTGCGGATGTACCGCGACGGAGCGAAGCTCGCCGTCGAACTCCTCGACGGCACACCGCTGTTCCGCACCGACGGCGAGACGGCGTGGCGGTGGGAGCAGCCGGGCGAGCCGCCGTTGAGTGGGCCGGCGCGGCGGCTGTATTACTCGGGTCCGGGCCGGCAACTGATGCAGGTGCGCCCGGCCGGTGACTGGGCGGGATCGGACGACTTCACCAGGCCGACACAACGCCCGATCGAGACCGTCGAGTTCCTGGGGCGGCCCGCGTGGGCTGTGGAACTCGCCCCGCCGAGACACAAGCCCGCACCGATCGGCATCGTCGTGGATCGGGAGACCGGCGCCGTCGTCGAGGAGCGTAGCGATCACTTCGGGCTCTCATCGTCGTACGTGGAGTTCGAGGTGGTCGAGTCGATCGACCCGGCGGTCTTCGCCTACGAGGGCCCGGTTGCCTCTATGGAGGATCGCCAGGAGCAGATGCGCCGCGAGCACGAGGTCGCGGCCCGGGACCAACGAGCCTGGTTCGCCGCGAATGTCGGTGCGACACATCTGTCGGTGCCGGTGCGTATCGCTCTCGACGTGGAAGTCGTCCACACCGATGGCACCGACGGCGGGCATGTGGAGGCGAGCCTGCGGGCGGACCGTGGCGGGTCCTTCGGCGCCGTCGCGCGGCGGGATCGAGCCGACACCGAGTGGGAGCTGAGATGGAGTGAACCGGGCGTCCGTTGGTCGACGGCCGACCACGATTGGGCGTTGGTCATCTACGGCGTCGGCATCGATGACGACGCGGTGGCCGCACTCGCCGAACAGCTCCATCCGGGGGTCGAGGCCCGGCTCTCGGCGTATCCGCACTGACATCGGAGGCAACTGCCAACCCGTCCTCAGTCATCGGCTTGAGTAGAAGATCGTCGTGACCTGGGGTTTTGGGCCCGATCTACTCGTGGAATGACTGAGCACGGGCGAGCCAGTGGCGCGGTGGGCCTGCGCGCCCACCGGCGTGCGGCACCGGCTGTCCTGATCGTCTCCGACGACCCCGAGCCCGCCGAGTGTCCGATGCGCCGACCCCGCCGACCATCCGAAGCCGCGACGCCGTCGAATCGCTGGGGAACCCGATCGAAAGGACTCCCCACGTGGTCGACGTATCCCGCACTTTCACCGTCAGCCGTCCGCGCGCAGAGGTCGTGGCCTATCTGCGTGACTTCGCCAACGCCACCGCCTGGGATCCCGGGACCGTCGAGTGCACGCAGGAGACACCGGGGGAGATCGGGCTCGGTACCCGCTGGCACAACAAGTCGAAGCTGTACGGCATCTCCACCGAACTGACCTACGAGTTGGTCCGCGACGACGCCGACCACGTCGTGTTCTCCGGCAGCAACAAGACCGCCACCACGTCCGACGATCTGTCCTTCGCTGACGCCGATGGCGGCGGGACGACGATCACGTATCGCGCGCTGGTCGACTTCCACCGGTTTGCGTTCATCGGTGAACCGCTGTTCGGATTCATCTTCGGGCGGCTGGCCGATTCGGTGCCGAAACAGATGGCCGAGGTGCTCGAATCCCGCTGAAATCTGTGTGGCGTGTGCCACTCGGAAGATTTTCCGCAGGTCAAGGCGCTGGCGCGTCGCTACCGGATCGGTAACGTTCGGCGTGTCATCATCGACGTACACGGGTGAGTTGCGATTGGGGAATCGGCAACTACAGCATTTTGAAGTTCGTATCCGTTGTACTGATCAGGGAAGCCTCAAGTCATGAAATTGACTGACAGCATCAACTCTCACCGACGCCCCTCCAAACTGTCCGCGCTGGCCAACCGGCGTGGCCGCCGGCAGGCACGGATGTTCCCGGCCGAGGCCGAACGACTGGCGACCCCCGCCGAACTCAAGCGCCTGGCGCTCTAACCCGCGTCAGCCCGCGCCGCGGCCGCCTGCGGTGGCCGCCGTACCGCTACTCGGCGACGACCCGCGCCGACTCGCCGGCGAACTCGACCACGTCACCGACGACCAACTGTCGACCGCGCCGGGTCTCCACGTCGCCGTTGACCGAGACCTCGCCGTCGGCGATGACCTCCTTGGCCTCCGCCCCGGACTCGATGAGGTTGGCCAGCTTCAGGAACTGGCCCAGGCGGATCGTGTCATCTCTGATCGTCACGTCGAACACACGCCCATAGTGCCCGTAATGAACCACTCGTGGCGACCGCAACCGCCGACTAACGTTGGCTGCCATGGCGGTCGACACACCACCCTCGCGAACCGGCACCGACGTCCCGCATGAGCCCGACCGGACGGTCGCCGACCGGCGGTCGGCGGATCTGCTCGAGCAGATCCGGCACCCGCGGGGTTTCGGACATCGGGCACCGCAGATCGCCGGCACCGTCGTCGGCGTCATGGCGGCGATCGCATTGGCGTCGAGCATTCTGCCGTTCTTCCGGCACTGGATTCACGTACCCCGCGACTACGTGGACAACTACATCATCGCGATGCCGGAGACCAGCTTCGCGTGGGCGTACGTGCTGGCGCTCGTCGCCATCGCGCTGGCCGCCCGCAAACGCATCGCCTGGTGGATCTGCGTCATCATCCTGGTGCTGTTCATGCTCACCAACTCCCTGCTGCTCATCCCGGCGGTCGCCGACGAACTCGAGATATCGCGGACCGAACGCGTCAACCTCGTCGTCGGCTTGGGGATCGACGTCGCGATCCTGATCTTCCTGCTTCTCACCTATCGACAGTTCTATACGCGGGTCCGGCGCGCGGCGCTGCTGCGCGCGCTCGTCGTCCTGATCGTGGGCCTGTTCGTCGCCACCCTCCTCGGGTGGGCGCTGGTGGCACTGTTCCCCGGAACGTTGCAGTCCGGTGAGCGCCTGCCGTACGCCTTCAACCGGGTGGTGGCCTTCGCGACCATCGACCAACGCACCTTCGACGGTCACGCCCACGCGCCGATCAACGGTCTCCTGGGATTGTTCGGCGCACTGGCACTCATCGCCGCGGCGATCGTGCTGTTCCGGTCGCAACGCCTGAAATCGTTGATGACCGTGGAGGACGAACGGCTCATCCGCGCGTTGATCACCCGCTTCGGCGACGACGACTCGCTGGCCTATTTCTCCACCCGCCGGGACAAGGCGGTGGTGTTCTCACCCGACGGCCGTGCCGCCATCACTTATCGGGTGGAGTTGGGTGTCGGCCTGGCCGGCGGTGATCCGATCGGTGACCGGGAATCGTGGCCCGGCGCGATCGCGGAGTTCCTGACCCTGTGTGAACGGTACGGGTGGCATCCGGCGGCGATGGGCGCCGGCGAACGCGGCGCCGAGGCCTACGATGCGGCCGGGTTCAACACCCTCAACATCGGCGACGAGGCGATCATCCACACCCGCGAGTTCAGCCTGTCCGGATCGGCGATGAAGAGCGTACGTCAGGCCGTCACCCGTAACCGTCGGGCCGGGGTGATGGTGCGTATTCGTCGGCACGGAGAGCTGACCGACGCCGAGATGGTCGACGTCGTGGCGCGTGCCGACGCGTGGCGCGACACCGACGAGGAGCGCGGATTCGCGATGGCGCTCTCCCGGATCGGTGATCCGGCCGACGACAACTGTCTGCTCGTCGAGGCGATCCAGACCGGCGACGATGGCACGGAACGGGTGATCGGCATGCTGAGCTTCGTGCCGTGGGGACGGCGCGGGGTGTCGCTGGATCTGATGCGCCGCGACCGCAACGGCGTCAACGGCGTCGTCGAGACGATGGTCGCAGAACTGTGCCGACAGGCCGAGCAGGTCGGTGTCACCGACGTCTCGCTGAACTTCGCGACGTTCCGCGCGTTCTTCGAGCAGGGTGGCCAGATCGGTGCCGGCCCGGTCATGCGGGCCACCTACTCGGTGCTGATGTTCGGTTCCCGGTTCTTCCAGATGGAATCGCTCTACAAGTCCAACGCCAAGTACCTGCCGGATTGGCAACCGCGGTTCCTGTGCTTCGAGGACGCCCGGATGCTGCCGCGTGCGGGCCTGGCGAGCGTGGTCACAGAGGGATTCGTGCGGCTGCCGCGGTTCGGCCGCAAGGAACAGTACGAGGCGGGCCAGCCGTCGATCCCGGCCGGTGTCGACGTCGACGCGCTGATCGCGCAATTCGAGGCCGAGGCCGACCGCAGCGCCGTGGAGGTCCACCGCCCCGAGCAGGTGCGGGTCCGGATGGCCAAACTGGAGCGGCTCGTCGAGCAGGGATTCGATCCGTATCCACCCGCCGATGCCCCGACCCACACCATCGTGCGGGCCGTCGCCGAGCCGATGGGTACGCAGGTGACGATCGCCGGACGGGTGACCCGCTTCCGCGACTTCGGCAAGGTCATCTTCGCCGACGTCCACGACTGGTCGGGACAGGTGCAGCTCCTCGTCGAGGCCGATCGGATCATTCCGGGCACACCGGATTTCGGCTCGGATGTGGATCTCGGTGACCTGATCGAGGTACGCGGCGAGGTCGGCACCAGCCGTAAGGGCGAACTGTCGATCCTCATCGACGCGTGGCGGATCAACGGCAAATGCCTGCGTCCGCTCCCGGACAAGTGGTCCGGCCTGGCCGACCCGGAAGCCCGTGTCCGGCAACGGTATCTGGATCTGGCCACCAATGCCGAAAGCCGTGATCTGCTGCGTATCCGCAGCGTGGTGGTGAAGTCGCTACGCGACTTCCTGGCCACCCGTGACTATCTCGAGGTCGAGACGCCGATTCTGCAACGAATCCATGGCGGCGCCAACGCAACTCCGTTCCGGACCCACATCAACGCCTACAACCTCGACCTGTACCTGCGGATCGCGCCGGAACTCTACCTCAAGCGGCTGTGCGTCGGCGGGGTGGAGAAGGTCTTCGAGATCGGCCGCAACTTCCGCAACGAAGGCGTCGACTTCTCCCACAACCCGGAGTTCACCAGCCTGGAAGCCTATGAGGCACACAGTGATTACCTCAAAATGCTGGATCTGACGCGGGAGATGATCCAGTTCGCCGCGACCGCCGCGCACGGTGAACCGGTGATCTACCGGACCGGCGACGACGGCGAGACGCAGCGTATCGACATCTCCGGACCGTGGCCGGTGAAGACGGTGCACGAGGTGGTCTCCGAAGGTGCCGGCGAGGAGATCACCCCGGAGACGAGCGCCGAGGAACTGCGTCGTATCTGCGATCGGCTGGAGATCGCGCACCGTCCCGACTGGGATGCCGGCGCACTGGTACTCGAACTCTACGAACATCTCGGTGAGGACCGCACCACCTTCCCGACCTTCTACATCGACTTCCCGACGTCGACGTCGCCGTTGACGCGTGCGCACCGCAGCCGCCCGGGTGTCGCCGAACGTTGGGATCTGGTGGCGTGGGGCGTCGAATTGGGTACCGCGTACACCGAATTGACCGACCCCGTGGAGCAGCGGGCCCGGCTCACCGCGCAGTCGATCCTGGCCGCCGACGGTGATCCCGAGGCGATGGAACTCGACGAGGACTTCCTCGAGGCCTTGGAGTACGCGATGCCGCCCACCGGTGGCCTCGGTATCGGCGTGGACCGCGTGGTCATGCTCATCACCGGCCAGTCCATCCGCGAATCCCTGCCGTTCCCGCTCGTCAAACCGGACGAGGGATAACCGATGCAGGATCTGACGACGGTGCGGCAACCGCCGGGGACGTTCTTCGAGATCGCCGGTCGGAGAATACATGTCGTCGATCAGGGGGTCGGTGATCCGGTGCTGCTGATGGCGGCGCTGGGCAGCAACTGGTTCGATCTCGATGCGATCGCCTGGCGGCTGCGCGCACGATCGCGGCGGGTGATCCGTTACGACCGCCCCGGATACGGCTTCTCCGAGGAGCCGGCGCCCGGTCATGTTCCGACGCTCGCCGACGAAATCGAGCGCATGCGTGCGGTTCTCGACGCGGTGGGGGTCACCGAGCCGGTGGTGGTGGTGGGGCATTCGTTGGCCTCGCTCTACGTCGAGGGCTTTGCTCGCGCACATCCGGATCGCATTGCCGCGGTGGTGATGCTCGACGGATCGTTCGTCCTGCTGCCGTGGCGACTGGTGCCGACCGCATTCCGCGTCGCCAACGCCCATCGGTTGATCGCCGTCGTGCGGGAGGTCGCTCGGCGCACCGATCTTCGGCTGCACGGCCGAGCGCTGCTGCGTGCACGCCTCCTGCCGCAACCGCCGGAAGGGTTCGGCGACGCGGAGCAGGCGTGGGCCGAACAGCTCTTCGGTGGTACGTCGGTGTTGCTGGCCACGCTGGTGGAGAATGCGGCGTTTCCGGCCATCAACGAAGCGCTTCGCCAGATGCGGAAGGTGGCCGAGATCCCGCCGGTGCCGGTGGTTGTGGTGGTGGCGCTGTCCGGACCGTCGGTGTGGCAACGGGTCTGGCGGTGGAAGCAGCAACGGTATGCCCGGATGTTGGGCGGTTCGATTCGGGCACTCCGGTCACGACACTTCATCGTCCTCGACCAACCCGAGGCACTCGCGCGGATCATCGACGAGGTGCGGGCGTTGCCGAGACCATTCGGGGGACCGACCGGGCCGAAGAACTGATTCGTCGGTGCCCACGTGCCACGGACGTCCGCTGACCTGGGTACTGCTCATCGCCCACGCCGTTGCTGGCCTTCCTCCCGGCGGGCGTCATCCTCAAGGTCGTGGGCCGTCGGTGGACACAGGCGTGGGCGACCGCCAACGACTTCACCTATCGGCGTGATCCGCTGTGGTCGGCACCGCAATGGGAGGTGCCGCCGTTCTCGGTCCGCCGGGCCCGCCGCAAGCGCGTCCGGGACGGGCATGACCGGGCAGCGCGGCGCGTACCCCGCGACGTACTTCCACTTCACCTGATGGAACAACAACCGCATTCAGATGAGCAGCCACTATCGCAACGTGTTCGCACTGCGACTGCCGGCTGTGGTGCCCCGCGGCGATCGATGTCGCCGCGGTGGGCGACGCCGAAGATGCGCTGACCGCCACCCTCGGGCGGCTCGGTGCGTTGGCCGAGGAGTACCCGGACCTCGGCGTCGTGCGCAGTTACGAAGCGCTGCAACGAGAACTCGGCGACACCGAGGACCGGATCGTCGTCGCGCGGCCCCTCTACAACGCCAACGTCCGCGCCCTCAACACCGGGATCGGCAGTGTGCCCGCCTCGGTGGTGGCGTCGCTGCATCGGGTGACGCCGGAGCAGTACTTCGAGATCGGCGACGTGTCGGTGCGGGATGTGGTCGACGTGGATCGACTCTTCGGTGATCGGGACGATCCGGCCTGAACCCGGTACCGGTGGCCGGGTTGTCGGTTCAGATGCCGTATTCGGCGACCCGATCCACGAACATCTGCCCGGTCGGGACGATGATGCCGCCGAAGTTGTCGAGTTGCAGGGCCAGGTGCATGGCGCGCGGCGGGAACCGTGCGGGATCGGTGCTGATCGCCCACTGGACACCGTCGCGGAACACCGCGATATGCGACGGCGTCCACTCCACCGCCCAACTGTGCCAGGCGGTGGCGTCGATGAAGGTGGTGTGGGATTCGACGGTGTCCTGGGCGCTGAAATGCAGGTTGTACTGGACCGCCTGCCGGGTGGCGTCGACGATCTCCATGAAGTCGACCTCGCCGCCGACCGGCCAGTCCTCCGCGTCGGGCCAGAGCAGCGCCACCGCATGCCAATTCGGCGATGCGATGGTGGTTCTGGCACAGATCTCCCAGCGGCCGTACTTGCGTCCCGCCCACGTGGGGGTGACGCCACCGGAGTCGCCGTTGATGCTCGAGGTGATCGCCAATGCGCCGTCGGAGATGGACACCGCGTCGCGCGTGCGGCTGCCGTTCCCGGCATGGCCGGCGCCCTCGTAGACGTGCCAGTTGCTCAGCGAGTTGAAGTCATCGGCGTGATCGGGCGTGCCCCAGCCATGTTGGGCGGCGGCGGTTGCGGTGCACCGGGCCGATGACGACGATCCGAGGTCGAGGGCGTGTGCGTCGCCCGGATCGGCCGCGATCGTCGCTCCGGCGACCACGCCGAGGGCGAGAATGGGGCGAAGGAATGTCGACACCAATGGTCGCAGACGCATTTTCGGCACGGGTAGAACATAGCAGAGTATTTTGTCGGCTGCCGGGCCGGAATGCGCATTCTTTCAGTCGGAAATCGCATTCTTTGTTGTCGGTGAAGCGGATGTGGTAGCCGCAATTTTGGAGGCGGCGGAATCGTCGGAATCCGGAACACTTTCCGAGGTCGGCGTCGACGTATCGAGGGTTGTGGGGTCGGGGGTTATCGGGTCGGAACTCTGTTCGGTCGAGGTCGAGGTCGAGGGGGATGTGGACGTCGGTGCCGGCGTCGACGGTGTTGATGTCGTCGTCGACTGCGTTGATGTAGTCGTTGACGATGCCGGCGAGTCCTCGGTCTCGTCGGGGTCGGTGGCCATCGGGGTCGATGCTGTGGGTGTCGATGCTGTGGGTGTCGATGCCGAATCGACTTCCGGTGTGGACGATTCCGATGGGGACGCATCAGATACGGCGCGTGCGGACACGGTCGCAGTCGAGGTGGGCGCAGTCGAGGTGGGCGCAGTCGAGGTGACGGCGTACTTCTTCAGCGCCTCTTCGAGTTTGGCGACTTCTTCGGCGTCGGTGCGAATCCACCGGTTCCAGGTGTGGGCGCCGTCGGTGTAGATGAACTCGATGGGCAGTCCCAGGAGGTCGGCCTGTGCGTTGAGCAGCAGTGTCGACGCGAACGACACGACCTCGAGGCCGACGCCGATCGCGACGTTGAGGATCCCGCCCTGGGCCATCATCTCGTCCCACTCGGCCTGCGATGCGGGCAGGCCGTTGCCGGTGGAGACGATGATGGTCTGCCCGTTGGCCTTCGCCTCCGCGATCCGCGCGGCGACGTCGTTGGCGGCCCATGTGTTACCCGGTAGGAACGGGTTGCCCCAGAGCGCGTCGAAGCCGTTGGACACGCCTTGTCGGGTGGCGAGAATGAACGGTACTGCGAGATACCCGAAGATATTGTCGGTCTGGTAATAGCCCGAACGGGACACCGCGACGGAGAAGACGTCGGGATATTTCAGCGCCAGATTGATGGCCTGTCCGCCGGAGATCGACAGGCCGGAGATGGCATTCCCCGACGTGCTGATATCGAATTCTTCATTCAGGAATGCGGGCAGTTCTTCCCCGACGAAGGTCTCCCAGGCCGGATCGAACTCGCCCCCCTCGTAGGTGGTGAGGACGTTGCCGTCGTTGTCGCGGGGTGTCGACTGCCAGTTTGCCGACCAGGTGGTGGCCGAATCGGGGATGGCGACGAGGTTGTACTCGGTGCCGTACAGATCGCCGCGGCCGTTGGTGCTCGGGTCGCTGAGTTGGCCGAGGAAGTACACGGCCTGTTCGGATTCGCCTGCCTCCTGATCTGACGGCCGGATCTTGACCGTCACCGAGGTCTGCATCGACTCCGACCACACCCAGCAGGTCTGGATGTTGGCCGCGCGATCGGCGTCGCTGGTGAACGCACACCCGTCCCGGACGACGGTCGGGTCGACCGCGAAGGCCTGCCCGGCGCCGGTGGCCAGTCCGACGGTGGTGAGCACGGCGACGGCGCAGACCGCAAGGCGCGTTCGTGGACGACGCATTCCGGATGTGGCGGAGGTGCTCCGGAGCGGCATCGTCGGGTCTCCTTGCTCGGCGGCGGTCGGCGAGAACCGACCCTACCCTAAGGATTAGGTAAGGCTAACTTCAGGTGTGACTCAGCTGTCGGGGCGCCGACGGTCATCCTGCTCACACCGGCCATACGTGTGCCCGCGGGTAACACCTATGCTGGTCGGCATGAGTGAGCTCACTTTCACCCCGACCGCGGATCTGGTCGACGAGATCGGCGCCGACGTGCGCAGCTGCGACACCCAGTTCACCCAGTACGGTGGCGTCCGCGAGTTCGTCGGAACCGTCAGCACCGTCCGATGCTTCCAGGACAATGCGCTGCTGAAGTCCATCCTCGGCGAATCCAACCCCGGTGGCGTCCTCGTCATCGACGGCGATGCGTCGGTGCACACCGCGCTGGTCGGCGATCTCATCGCCGAACTCGGCCGCTCCAACGGTTGGGTCGGCATCGTCGTCAACGGTGCGATCCGCGACGCCAAGACGATCGGCGGAATGGACATCGGTGTGAAGGCCCTGGGCACCAACCCGCGCAAGTCGACCAAGACCGGTGTCGGTGAACGCGATGTCCCGGTGGAACTGGGTGGGATCACCTTCGCCCCCGGAGACACGCTCTACTCCGACGACGACGGCATCGTCCTCGTCGCCGCCGTCTGACCTTTCCGACCGCACCACTCACCGAGGAGTCCCGTCATGCCGAAACCCACGTCTGCGTACTTCGCGCGATTGGGCGCGTTGGTGGCCATCGACGACGCCGACAAGCGTCCGACCCGTCCGGTGCTCGAGGCGTTCAGCGGCGTCGAGATGGCCACGATTCCGGTGGGGACGGCCCAGGACCTCGAAACCGCCGTCGCCCGGGCGCGCGTCGCGCAGGAAGGGTGGGCCGCGCGGCCGGCTGCGGACCGCGCCAAGGTGATCGCGAAGTTCTCCGAGCTCGTGCACCGCCACGCCGACTCGCTGATGGACATCGCGCAGGCGGAGTCGGGCAAGGCCCGGATCTACGCGCAGGAAGAGGTCATCGACGTCGCCCTCACCGCGCGGCACTACGCCACCGTCGGGCCCAAGGCGCTGGCCGAGCACAAGGTCAAGGGCCTGATCCCGGGGGCGACCAATGTGCGGGTGCGCTACCAGCCCAAGGGCGTCGTCGGCGTCATCAGTCCCTGGAACTATCCGCTGACGCTCGCGGTGTCCGACGCCGTGGCCGCGCTCATCGCCGGCAACGGCGTCGTCATCAAGCCGGACAGCCAGACCCCGTACTGCTCCCTGGCGCTGGCCGAGTTGCTGTACGAGGCGGGTCTGCCGCAGGAACTCTTCGCCGTCGTTCCCGGCCCGGGCAGCGTCGTCGGGCAGGCCATCGTCGCCACCACCGACTACGTGATGTTCACCGGCTCCTCGACGACCGGCGCGACCCTGGCGGCGCAGGCCGGTCAACGCCTCATCGGGTTCTCCGCCGAACTGGGCGGCAAGAACCCGATGATCGTGACCGCCGGTGCCAACATCGACCGGGCCGTCGAGGGCGCCGCGCGGGCCTGTTTCTCGAACTCGGGACAGCTGTGCATCTCCATCGAGCGGCTCTACGTCGACGCGATCATCGCCGACGAATTCACCGAGAAGTTCGGTGCATACGTGCGCAACATGAAGCTGGACGCGACCTATGACTTCCGTGCCGACATGGGTTCGTTGGCCTCGGCGGCGCAGGTCGACACCACCGAGGCGCATGTCGAGGACGCGGTGTCCAAGGGCGCCACGGTGATTGCCGGTGGCAAACGCCGCGCGGATCTCGGCCCGTTCTTCTATGAGCCGACCGTCCTGACCGGCGTGACCGACGCGATGACCTGCTACGGCAACGAGACCTTCGGTCCGGTGGTGTCGATCTATCCGGTGGATTCCATCGACGAGGCCATCAAACTCGCCAACGACACCGACTACGGCCTCAACGCCAGCGTCTTCGCGGGCAGCAGCGAGGAAGCCCAGCGGATCGCGGAGAAACTGCGCGCCGGCACCGTCAACATCAACGAGGGATACGCCGCGGCGTGGGCGTCGACGGCCGCCCCGATGGGCGGCATGGGCATCTCCGGTGTCGGGCGGCGTCACGGCGAGGAGGGATTGCTCAAGTACACCGAGCCCCAGACGATCGCCGAACAACGTTTCCTCGGCATCGACCGCGCACCGGGAATCCCCAAGGACGTCTATCGTGCGCTGACCCCGATGGCGATGCGCGCACTGAAGTACCTGCCCGGCCGCTGACCCGCGTCAGGGCGCCACCGCCGATTTCCACCGTTTGTACGACGCGCGCCCGAGACGTGAATCGTGTTGGATGCAAGGGTGTTCGGTGAAAGAGCCCGATGGCGCGCTGTCGGAGTGGGTGTGGTGCTGGCGGTTGTCGTCGTCGCCGTGGCGGCGGCGTCGGCGGTACCGACCGGGGCCGTGGCGATACACGCGGGATCGACGAGTGCGGTCGTCGAGCCCCCACCCGTCGAGCAGCAACTGGTCCTCAGTTTCACCGGCGACAACATCCTGGGTACCGACGACAAGTTCTCCACCTCGAACTCGCTGCCGACGCTCTGGGAACAGAGCGGGCGACGCCCCGACTACTTCTTCCAGAACGTCAAACGATTCCTCGACGCCGACGACCTCACCGTCGCCAATTTCGAAGTGGCACTGACCCGTCGGCTGAATCAGCGGTACAAGGGCGAGGGCGAGGTGTACCACTTCCACGGGGAGCCTGCCCTCGCCGCGACGCTGCTGGCTGGCGGGATCGACGTGGTGACCGTCGCCAACAATCACACCTTCGACTACGGCCAGGCCGGCTTCGACGACACCCTCGCGGCGTTGCGGGGCGTCGGCGTCGAGTACTTCGGCACGGGCTACGAGGGTGAGGGATCGACCTACGACATCCGTAATCTGACGACGGTCAAGGGTGTGACGTTCGGCTTCGTCGGCTATCAGGCGTGGACTGACGATCCGGCGATGCGCCGGAAACTGGTGACCGACATCCATCGCCTGCGCGCGGCCGGCGCCGACGTCGTGATCCCGTTCATGCACTGGGGAATCGAGTCCGAACACGTGCCGTACAGCGTGCAGACCGAGTTGGCCCACCTCGCCATCGACAGCGGTGCCGATCTGGTGGTCGGCACCCACCCGCACGTGATCCAGTCGATGGAGATCTACCGCGGCAAGCTCATCGCCTACTCGTTCGGCAATTTCGCCTTCGGCGGCAACAGCAATCCGACGGACAAGCGGACGTTCATCCTCCAGACCCGATTCGACATGTCCGGCAAGGACGTTCGGGGTGTCGACTTCCGGGTGATCCCGACGCGGGTCTCGCGAACGGAGGCGTACAACGACTACGTCCCGACGCCCTATCCGCCGGCGGAGGGCCGGGAGGTGTTGGCCTTCATCAACGAGATCTCGCCGACGCTGCGGGGTCGTGCGGTCAACGCCTTTGTTCCGGTGGCGCCCCGCCCGGTGACGTCGCCGCCGGCATCGCCGTCCGTTGTGGCCGGTCCGGGCTGAGATGCCTTTCCGCAGGTAGCAGCGTGTTATGTGGGTGATGATCTCCCGCAATGCACGCATTCGTTGACGAGAGCACGGTGCGAGGAGTTCCCGATTTGTCCTACCGCCACGGAAGACCGACCCAGGAACCATTGCCCTGGATTTCCGACGCGGTCGTGTGGTGCTACGTCAAAGGTGGTGGCTGGCGCAGAAGAGCAGAGCCAGTCATTCGATCGGTGATCCACGTCGACGGTCCATCAACGTCGTGATGGAGTACTGACCTGATCCGTAGTCCCTTATCCGTAGTCGTGCGGATATCCGTTTCTGTTGCAGGACAAATAGTTTCGGCTACCTACCGAGTGGTCGGCGAGTTTCTTCGCGCCTCGGCCACGCCCTCCACCGTCCGCACTCGGTTCGGGTCGGATTCGAACTCGGCAAATGCAGCTAGTGCGCGGCCCAACCGTTGGCGTTGCCTGCCTGACGCCACTCCCGGTCCCACTGATCGGCGTGGGCGCGCGCCACCCGCCGGCGGACGAGTGCAACCGCGCCGATCATGATGGCGAAGACCAGCGCCCAGCTGAGAATGCCGACCCAGACGGCACCGAGGATCCGCTCCAACGGGCCTGCATGCTGCTGCAGCTGGGAACCATCGGCGGTGGTCCAGATGTCGATCGACGAACCCTCCGCGGTGCCGTGCGGTACCGACGTGATCGCGGTGTGCGTGCCGTCGGCGTTCCGCCAGGAGACCGTGGCGGACGTGTCGATCGCGGTCGGGTCGGCCGCGACCACACTGAGGACCGTCGCCGACGCCGGGATCGCACGATCGGCGCGGGCGGTGACCGAGTCATAGGTGGTGGTGGCCGCCCAGATGCACAGCGGAATCGCCAGTACCGTCACCAGCACGGCCGACCAACCGGCGCGGGCGAGATGTCGATCGCCACGACGCATCAGCGGGTTGGTCGACCACGGATAGAACGCGGCGAATCGCCGGTACGTGGTGTGCGCCGCCATCTGAACCTCGTCACAAAGGGGAACTCTCGTATCCAGAATTGGCCTCTGGGCGCCGCAATGCCAACCACAATGCCGGTTGACCGTGGTTTTTGTGACCAACAGAACACTCCGACGTTCACAGACTTCTCCCAGTTGGTGTCCAGTCTCAGCGGAGCCCGGCGACCCACTCTGGTACTCGACGCAGTGCGTGTGATGCCTATCGGCACGGCGCACGCGAAAAGACCCCGATCCGCTCAGGAGGAGTGATGACCGCAATTCTGGACCGGCCGAGCACGTCGCCGCCGGCCGACGATGCCGCGCCACCGGCGCACCGGCGATCCCGACGTGCCGTGCCCTGGAGCAAGCTCTCCCTGGCCGGACTGTTGACCGCAACCGGATTCCTCTACCTGTGGAATCTCTCGGCCAGCGGCTACGGCAACAGCTTCTACGCCGCCGCGGCATGGGCGGGATCGGAGAGCTGGAAGGCCTGGTTCTTCGGAGCCCTCGATCCGTCGAACTTCATCACCGTCGACAAGCCGCCGGCCTCGCTGTGGGTGACCGGACTGTCGGTGCGGATCTTCGGGATGAACTCGTGGGCGGTACTCGCCCCGCAGGCCATCATGGGCATGTTGGCCGTCGCACTGATGTACGCGACGATGCGTCGCGTCTTCACCGATCCGCGTCACGGCACCGCCGCGGGCCTCATCGCCGGTGCCGTCCTCGCCTTCACACCGGCCGCGGCGCTCATGTTCCGCTTCAACAATCCCGACGCGCTGCTGGTCCTGCTCATGGTCGCCGGCGGATATTGCATGACGCGGGCCATCGCGACGAACTCCGGCCGCTGGCTGGCCCTCGTCGGTGTGGCGCTCGGCTTCGCATTCCTCACCAAGATGTTGCAAGGTCTGCTGGTACTGCCGGCCTTCGGCTTGGCCTACCTGATCTTCGCCAACAACGGATGGATCAAGCGCATCGCCCACCTGCTGGGTGCGGCACTCGCGTTGGTCGTCTCGGCCGGCTGGTTCGTGGTCGTCACGATGATCGTGCCGGCGAGTTCGCGGCCCTACATCGGTGGCTCCACCGACAACTCGTTCATGGATCTGGTCCTCGGCTACAACGGCGTCGGACGCATCAGCGGTGGCCAGGGCAATGGGCCCGGCGGTGGCGGTGGTACGGCCGGCGGTTCGTTCGGCGGCTCCACCGGCCTCGATCGGCTGTTCAGCTCGGAGATGGGCAATGAGATCTCCTGGCTGCTGCCCGTGGCCCTGTTTGTGGTGGCCTTCGGCGTGTACCTGATGATCCGCAGCTTCCCGACCTTCTCCTACCGCAACGGGGTGAATCGGGTCGAGTCCGGCGCCATCGTCACCTGGGGTGGCTGGCTGCTGGTGACCGGCATGGTCTTCAGCTACATGAGCGGCACGATCCACCCGTACTACACGGTGGCCCTCGCCCCGGCGATCGGCGCCCTGGTCGGCATGGGAGCAGTCTTCGCCTGGCGTCGACGTGACCACTGGGACGGCCGCATCGCGATGGCCGCGATGATCGGACTGGCCGCCGCGTGGTCGATCGTCCTGCTCGATCGCAACGACTGGGGTCCGGTGTGGTGCCGCTGGCTGATCGGTGTGGTCGCCGTGGTCGCAGTTGTGGGCGTCATCGCCGGCTCCGTGCTCGGACTCAAGAAGCTCGTTGCGGCGTCACTGATCGCCGGATCACTCGCCGGTTTCGGTGGAACGGCGGCCTTCTCGATCGCCACCGCGGCGACCGCGCACAGCGGCTCGATCCCGACCGCGGTCCAGACCTCCATGGAAGGTGGCGGCATGGGTGGCCCCGGCGGCGGAGGTAACCGCGGAGGCGGCACACCGCCCGGACAGAACCAGGGTTCGACGCAGGGTCAGGGTTCGACGCAGGGCCAGGGTTCGAGCCAGAGCCAGGGTTCGACGCAGAGCCAGGGTCAGGGCTCGACCGCCGGCCAGGGCAGCGGCCAGCAGACCGGACAACGTTCGGGCGGTGGCGGCATGGGTGGCCCCGGCGGCGCGTCGACCAGCGCCGAGTTGGTGAAACTCCTCCAGGCCTCCGACACCAAGTGGGCGGCGGCGACCAACGGTTCGCAGTCGGCAGCGGGTATCGAGATCGCCTCGGGTGAGGCCGTGATGGCCATCGGCGGTTGGAGCGGTGACCCCGCTCCGACGCTCGATGAGTTCAAGCAGATGGTGGCCGACGGCCAGATCGCCTACTACATCGGTGGTTCCGGTGGCGGTCCCGGCGGGAACTCGGAGATCTCCACCTGGGTGTCGGAGCACTTCACCGCGATCACCGTCGGCGGGCAGACGGTCTACAAGCTGATCTGACCCATCCGGCAGACACCGGCACAACAGCCGCGACCATTCCGGTCGCGGCTGTTGTCGTCCCTGGATTGCTCAGCGCATCGAATAGTGGAAGGTGATCGGATACCCGTCGTCGCTGTGGCCGGCGATCTCTATCTCGGCGTGGCCACGCATGTCGGCGAGGCCGCCGGTGCCGAGCCCGTCGACGATGTCGAGACGTTCGTGCACCCCGATGGCATCGTGGGAACCGTCGTGGCGCAGGACCAGTGTTCCGTCGTGCCCGTCGATGGACCCCTCGAAGGCCTGGAGACCGAGCGTCGGGGCCTCGGTGCCCTCGATGTAGGCGATCAGATAGGCGAGCGTGCCGGTCCCGTGAACGTCACCGGAGTAGTCGTAGGACACGTCGGCGCGGGTGAACCCGTGTGCCGGGTAGGCAACGCCACTGATTTCGACGGTGCGGTCGTCGCGGGTGTAGACGGGGGTCTCCGACCAGGCGGTCACCTGGAATGTGCCCGTTGCGGTGTGTGTCGTCGTGGTTGTCATGTTCTCAGGCTGCCGCGTCGCCGCAGCCGGGTCTTGAACAAACACGACATCAAGCCCGACACTGGAGGCGATGAGCGAGAACGCATCCGCCGACGCTGCCGGTGGCACCGATGAGCCGGAGGGACGCGGCCGATCGGCGATCATTACCTCCGTCGGCGCCGCGCCGCTGCAGATCACCCGTCATCGGCCGACGCCGGACCTGGCGCTGTGGCTGGACTATGTCTGGATCGTCCGATGGGCCGTGGACACACCCGTTGTGCAGCAGGTGATTCCGCAACCCGTGGTGCATCTCGCCGCCGAGGGCGGACGACTCAACGTCAACGGGGTGGGGGATCTGCATTTCTCGCGAACCCTCGCCGGTCGCGGACACACCGTCGGAATTGCGTTCCGCCCGGGTGGTTTTCGCGGATTCTCGAACGCCCCGGTGAGTACCCTGACCCGATCGGTGATGCCGCTGGAGACCGTGCTGGGCGTCGACGACCGGCCGATCGCGGCGACACTCCTCGACCCGGAGCGTGATGACACCGATCTCGTCGCCGCCGCATGTGACTGGCTGCAACGGCTCGGGCCGCGTGCGGATCCGGTGATCGGGGAGGTCGGAGCGCTGGTGGACGCCGCCGAACACGATCAGGACCTCACCCGGGCCGAGCACCTGGCCGCGCTCGCCGGCGTCAGCCTGCGGACACTGCAACGGCAATTCGGCGACTACGTGGGAATCGGGCCGAAATGGGTCATCCAGCGATTCCGGATGCTCGACGTCGCGGCGGTCGCCAACGCGGGCGGTGACATCGACTGGGCGGAAACGGCTGTGCGCCTCGGATTCAGTGATCAGGCACATCTCACACGGGCATTCACACGGATCGTCGGGACCTCACCGGCCGCGTACTTGCGAAATCGCTGAACCCGACGATGTACCATCCGAAATCGACACAGTGGGCCGTCGGGTGGACAGTGGAGGTCGGCATGCCGGGAAAGATCACCGAATTCAGCAGGGACGGCTACGTTTTCGATGTCGTCGACTCCGGCCCGATCGCCGACGGTGATGAGACGTCGATACCGGTGATCCTGCTCCACGGATTCCCCGAGCGTGCCGACTGCTGGAGATCGGTGACCCCGCTCCTCAACGCCGCGGGCCTGCGCACCATCGCCCCCGATCAGCGCGGGTACTCACCGCGGGCCCGACCCGCGAAGGTGCGTGACTATCGGATCGCCGAGTTGGTGGCCGACGTGGTGGCCCTCGCGGACGCCGTGGAAGCTCCCAAAGTACATCTGGTGGGCCATGATTGGGGATCGATAGTGGCGTGGGCGGTGGCCCTGCGGTACCCGGACCGGTTGGCGACGCTGACCACGCTCGCCGTCCCGCACCCGGGTGCCTACATGCGCGCGATGCCCCGGGGGCAACTCCTTCGGTCGTGGTACATAGGTGTCTTCCAGATCCCGGGCCTGGTGGAGTGGCTATTGCCCAAGGCGTTGGCAAGTGAAGGCGCAGAAAGGTTCGGGCCCAAGGGACTTGCCGATAGGTTGCGCACCGACATCGTCGACTACGGTGCCCTGCCCGGCGGCCTCAACTGGTATCGGGCGATGCGGTACATGGACCGGGAACTGATGCGTCGCAAGACGACGGTCCCCACCACCTACATCTGGAGCGATGGCGACATCTACCTGTCGCGCGCGGGGGCCCGCGGATGTGCGGCGATGGTCGACGCGCCCTACGACTTCATCGTGCTCGAGGGTGTCGACCACTGGATTCCGGAGCGGCGACCCGACGCGGTGGCCGACGCGGTCCTCGCCCGGATCGCCCACTCCGCCTGACGCTCTGGGGTCCGGCTCAGTGGCGCAGGCGCCGCAGCAGCACCCCGATCACCGAGAGGGCCGCGATGATCGCGGCGGCGATCACCGGCACGCGGATCGGGAACGGGAGTTCGGTGGGGGCGCCTGCGCGCAACTGCGCGAACGTCGCGCGCTGGGCATCGGCCTCGGCGACGGCGTCGACGACCGGTGTCGCGGGCATCGGCGTCTCGGCGACCGGTGTCTCGGCGACTGGCGTCTCGATGATCGGAGGCTCGTCGACTTGCGGTGTCGGCATCACGGTCGGCGGTTCCGGGGGTGACGACGGCGCCGCCGGATTCTGTGCCGCCGCAGGAGATCCGGCGTTCGGTGAGGTCTTCGGCGGAGCCTTCTTGGCCGGTGCGGTCCCGGCGCCCGGGGCCGGTTTCTTGGCGGCGGGGGTCTTCTTGGCGACCGCCTTCTTGGCCGGGGTCTTCTTGGCGGGGGTCTTCTTGGCGACCGCCTTTTTCGCAGGAGCCTTCTTGGCGGCCGGGCTCTTCTTTGCGGGGGTCTTCTTCGCTGCGGCCTTCTCGCCGGCGGGCGTCGCGCCCGAGTTCTCGGGTGCGGGTCGGTCGACGGGGTCCACAGGATCCGATTCCGTCATCGTGAGGTCGCTCCCTTGCGTGTCACCGGGCCTTTCACCCGATCCTAGAGGACACCGGAGCGTTGCCTCACAGCCGCACGCGCGGTTTGGTCAGGCCCGCACACCCAGGCGTGCCAGGATGTCGGCGTCGATGGCGCCGAGCTCATCCTTGATCGCGCGGTGGGCGGTACGGCGCTGTCCGGACGACATGGCCTCCGACGCCTCCACCGCGATCGACAGGTTGTCCAGTCGTCCGCCCATGGTGTCGACGAATGTCTTCGCGTCGTGCGAGGTGTCCTGGGCGGATACCTTCTCCAGCGCGGTCCGGGTCGAGGCGATGCGGGCGGCCAACGGCGCACCATGGCCCGAATATTGCCGCAGCAACTCCGGCGAGACACCGGCACGATCGGCCTGCAGGGAGGTGATCCGGCCGCGTCCGGCCACCGCGGCGCGGTAGACGATCGGCGCGACGATGGGAGCCACCAGCCGCGCAACGGTGAGGTACCGACGAACACTGGCCGGGCTGAGGGGACGTGCGTCGGCGGCCGCCTTGGCCTTGGCGGCGACCGTCTTGGTCTCCGCCTCGGCGACCTTCACCTGGGCTTTCGCCACCTTGCGCTCGGCCTTGGCGGACTTGCGCGCCACCTTCTCGGCCACCTTGGCGTCGGCCTTGCGTTCCTTGTCGCGGAGTTTGCGTTCGGCCTTGCGTCGGGACTTCTCCGCCTTGCGGCGGTCCTTCGACTCGAACTTCGCCTCGAGCTTGGCCTTCTTCTTCAGCGCCTTGGCCTCGGCGCGACGCTGAGATCGGCTCTTTCCGTCGGACGAGAACACACCCATCAGGGACCTTTCGCTGCGGACTGCCGGTGGCCGGTTCACCCGGGTGCCCGCGGAGTGGCCGGGCCGGTGGTGACGTGAACCCGATCAAGCATTGCATAGGCTCGGGAGGAGGCGGTGGACCGGAAGCCAAAAAACACCCACGGCCGCCCGATCACGATGAGGAAAGGTGGTGAGGGGGTGAGGCCGTCCATCCTGCATGCGCGCGACCTCGCCGGCTGTGAGCACCGGCTCGCCTTGGATGTGTCGCATCCGCAACTGGCCGCCGACCGTCCCCGCACCGCCGAGGCCGTGCGACGCACCGAGGCCGCCAACGCCCACCGTGACCGGGTCCGCGATCTCCTGCGCGCCATGCACAGCGATCAACCGCCGGGCACCTTCGTCATCATCGGGCCGGGTCGCACATCCGAACGCGTCGCGGCGACCCTGCGGGCCTGCGCCGACGGGGCGTCGTGGATTTGGAATGCCACCCTGCCCACCGACGTCGACGGCGGCCGGCGCGGTCACTCCGAACTCCTGGCGCGGGTCGGCGACGGATACCTGCCGGTCATCGTCGTCAATCATCGCGTGTCCTATCCGGCGAAGGTGCGCCGAGTCCTCACCCCCGACGCCACCCCGTTTCTCACCAGTCCGTTGTGGGGCTGGCTGCCCACCCACGATCCGTACCGCACCGGGCGTAACCATCGCCGGGATCAGATGCGATTGGCGCACCTCACCCAGATGCTGCTGGATCTGGGACTGGCACCGTCGGGTGACGAGTCGACGTTGCTCGCCGGTTCCATCGGATTGGATGCCGATTGCATCGTCGTCCACCGGACGGGAACGCTGCTGCGTGAGTACCGGGAGGTGTTCACCCGTCGTCAGGCGGTGGCCTCCGGCGACGTGCTGACCGCCGCCCGCCGGGTCTCGGAGTGCCGGAGTTGCCCGTGGTGGCCGCGCTGCGAAACCGAACTCGTGCAGCGTCGAGATGTCAGCCTGGTGGCGTCGGGAAATCAGGCCGACCTGCTCGTCGAGTCGGGTGTGACCACCATCGACCAGCTGGCGCGCCACCGCGGTCCGGCGCCGCAATCGTGGCCGTCGAACATCGCCTTCGACGATGCGGTGTCCACCGCGATCGCCTGGCTCGCCGACATTCCCCTCATCCGTCGCGTCGAGGAGCCGCAGGTGCGCCGCGCCGACGTCGAGGTCGACGTCGACATGGAGAGTTACGGCGAGGACGGCGCGTACCTGTGGGGCACGCTGCTGACCGATCGCGTCGAGAGCGACCGGCCGGTGATCTACCGCGCGTTCGTCACCTGGCAGCCACTGCCGACCAGTGACGAGGCGCGCTCATTCGCCGAGTTCTGGACCTGGCTGATGGCCGAACGTGCCGACGCCCATGCCAAGGGCAAAACGTTTGCCGCTTACTGCTATTCGCAACAGGCCGAGAACCGGTGGCTGCGGTCCACGGTCGATAGGTTCGCCGACGCCGACGGCATTCCGCCCCGGGCCGACGTCGAGGACTTCATCGCCTCGGACGAGTGGGTGGACATCTACGAGGCGGTGGGCGCGAACTTCGTCTGTCCACAAGGCAAGGGACTCAAGCGTATTGCGCCGGTGGCCGGCTTCACCTGGCGTGACGCCGAGGCCGGTGGCGCGGCGTCGATGGACTGGTACAAGCGAGCCGTCGGACTCGACGGTGTCGATGTCGACCTCTCCCAGCGTGATCGGTTGCTGGAGTACAACGAGGACGACGTCCGTGCCACGAAGGTGTTGCGCGAGTGGATGGTTGAGCCGGCTGCCCGGGCATTGCCGTTGCGCGACGACCTGCTGGCGTTTCGGCAGAGCGGATCCGATTCGCGCACAACGGCGCCCGACTCACACGCGCATCGAGCGTAGGGCCTCGAGGAAGGGACCGCTGCCGATCAGTGCGACTGCGCCCAACAGCAGGAGCAGGCCGGGTGCGACGTCGCCGAGGAAATCGCGCACGCCCACCAGCCCCACCGAGGTGCCGGGCGCCGCCTGTGGGACCTGAGGGGTGAGCCCCGACGGCGTGCCTGCAGGTGTTACGGGCTCGCCGGCGGTCGCGGGTGGGGGATCGGCCTGCGGTGCCGGCGGATCGATGCCGGCCGATGGCGCGGCGGTCACCGGGCCGTTCGGTGCCGCCGGGGCAACCCGGGGCACGGCGACCTGGGGGGCTAGGGGTGCGGCGGCCGGACCGGTGGCGGGTGCGCCGGGATTGGCGGCGCTCGGACCGGGGGTGGCCGGTCGTCCGGGTCCCGACCCGAGGTTCGCCGACGGTACCGACGTCGTCGGCAGACTCGGTGCCACGGCACCGGCGCCACCACCCGTGCCATGTCCGCTGCCACTTCCCGCACCGGGCCCACCGGGGGTGAGTGTGATGCCACCGGACGAGTTGGTCGTGGTCGGCTCGCTGGTGGTCGTGGTGGGAGCGCTGGTGGTGGTCGGTGCGCTGGTGGTTTCGGTCGAGGACCCGGTCGACGGTGGACTTGTCGGCCAATGGTGGCCGGGGGTCTGTCCGCTGCCCGGGCCCGAGTGGTCGTGCCAGGGATGTGCCGCGGCCAGGCCGACGCCGGGTCCGAGCGTGAGGGCGACTGTGACGGCGCAGAGCAGTCGTGTCAGCCGCAGTCTTCGTCCCGCCACGAAACCCTCTCCATCCATCGTTTGTTCATCGTCGGTTCATCTGGCAAGGTCGCCGAGGTCTGCCCGATCACGGTGTGGTCACGGCGTGATACACGCCCGATCTCAGGGTTGTGATCAACGACACAGTAATGTCGGCGTTACTGGCAGAGGGCACGCTATGCGTAGGTATGCGATCCTCGGATAATTATTGATGATAGCGGCCGTTGCGCGCGATCCAGTTTGAGGTATTTAATGTTTGCACATGCAAGCTTTAGGTTCGGAGAGTAGATGATGACCACTCGAGGGGATGACATGTCCACAGATCGTGCGACAGGATCCGACCGGCCGGTCGATACCGATCCGGGACTCTTCGCCCGCCGGCTCGAGGAACTGTTCCGTACCGTTCCCGGTCCCAACGGCCGCGCCTACAGCGCCAAGGCCATCGCGGCGCGATCCACCGAACGCGGCTTCCGCCTCGGCGAGTCCTACCTCAGCCAGCTGCGCTCAGGGAAGGCCAAGTCGCCGTCGTTCCGCACGGTGGAGGGCATCGCCGCGGCGTTCGGGGTCGACGTCCACTACTTCCTGGAGGATCGGGCGGCCCAGCGCACGCGCGACGAGATCGATCTGATGCGTCTGCAGGCCGACACCAACGTGCAGCTCGCCGCGTTCCGTCTGGCCGGGCTGTCCAGCGATTCGGTGACCGTCGTCAACGAACTCATCAAGGTGCTGCGCGAACAGCAGGGCCTGCCGAAGGATCCGCCCGACATCGTCGCCGCGGGGCTCACCGAGGACCAGGGTGATGCGCTGCTGCGGGTCGTCGGCGGCAAGGAAACCCAGGACTGACGATCGGCTTCGGTAACCGCCGTCGGCCCACGCACCCGCGCTCATCGGAGGCGGCGGACGGTTCGGTGATGCGCAGTCGCCGGGCCATGTGGTCACTGTGCCGATCGACGCTGCGCGGCCTCGACCTCGACCTCCCGCTGGACGTGGATCAACTCTGTGAACGCCACGGACAGCGGCGGGGACGTCCGATCCGCGTCGTCGCGCATCCGCTGCCGGCCGGCGTCCCCAACGGGATCTGGCTCGCGGCCGAGGACGCCGACTACTTCTTCCATCAGGCGAACACCTCGCGCTGGCATCGCGATCAGATCGTCCTCCACGAGTTCGCCCACCTCATCGCCGGGCATCAGATGCTCAGCGATCTCCCGACGGTCATGCCGGGGCTCAGCGCCGCAGACACCGAGGCGACGCTGCGGCGCACCTGTTACGACGATGTCCGCGAGGCGGAAGCCGAGACCATCGCCTCGATGATCCTCACCTGGGCCGCCGAGGCCGGTGACGGCGTCGGGCGCAGCGCGTCGGACACCGAGGTTCGTGGACTGCAGCGTCTGCTGGGAGGCCACAAGGGATGGCTGTGATGGCCGCGCAGTGGTCGGCGGCGGCCGCGACCGTCAACGTGCTCGCCGTGGTGGCGTTCGTCTCGGCGTTGTGCTGGCGGCTCGATCAGATCCGGCGGTCCGGCGGTGGACTGCAGGCGGTGGCGATGACGATCTCGGTGGCGGCCCTCACCCTCGCATTCGCCGTCTCCAACGCGTCGGCGGCGCGTACCCTCGACGACGTCGCGTTCGCCGGGGCCGCCCGCGTCGCGCTGTACGGACTGCTGGCGATCGGAGTGGCCGGTCTGATCGTCGTGTTCTTCTATCCACGTGATCAGGTGACGCGGGAACGCCGCGCCGGAGTCGAGGCGGTTCCCCTGGTCGCGGCGCTGGTCGGGCTGCAGGTCAGCCTCTACCTGGTGCCGTCGGACATGCGCACCGCCTCGATGAGCGAATGGACCCTGACCAACTGGGGTTACGCGGCGTTCTATCTGATCGCGACCGGATATCTCGCCTACGGGTTCCTGGCCTGCCTGCGCAGCGTCTGGCAGTACCTGGCGCTGGCGGACGGCTATCTGCGGCACGCGTTGTCGATGCTGATCGGCGGTCTGGGCCTGCTCGCCGTTGCCGCGATCACCGAGATCGTCTACGTCCTCGGCAACGCGAGCGGGCTGATACACCTGCAGGGACTGCTGACCGCGAGCCGGGTGACCGCCGTTCTCGGCGTCGTCGGATTCCTCCTCGGCATCAGCTACCCGATGGTGCAGGCCCGATGGCATGAACTCGCCTCCCGCCGACGGCGCCGGAACACCGCGCACCGGCTGCTGCCGCTGTGGACACTGGTCACCGACGCGGTTCCCGAGGTGGTGCTACCGGGCGCGGACGCCTTGTCGCCCACCGCATTGCTGCACCGCCGCGTCGTCGAGATCCGGGATGCGCTGACCCAGCTCAGTCCGTTTCTCCCGCCGGTCTTCGACTATGCCGAGGCCGACGTCGCGGCCCGGATGATCGAGCGGGCCGTCGCCGAACGCCTGGCGCAGGGGCCACGGTCCGGCGCCGTGCGGGAACTGCTGCCCGCCACGTCTGACACCCTCGAAGGCGATGCCGAACCGCTGCTGGCCGTCGCGGATGCGCTCGCTCTCGAGGGCGTCACACGCGTTGTCGGGGAACAGGATTCCCCCGAAACCGGGCCCGACATCCCGGCGCCGTCCCACCTCCGGAGAGAGTAGCGGTACGACGCCGGGTCTGGCCGCCCTTGGCTCAGCGCGGCGCCATCCGCAGCGCACCGTCCATCCGGATCGTCTCGCCGTTGAGGTAGTTGTGCGCGACGATGAACTCCGCGAGCTGTGCGTACTCGGTCGGCTCGCCGAGTCGCTGCGGGAACGGGATCGCCTCGGCCAGGGTCTTCTGGAACTCAGGGGTGATGCCCGCGAGCATCGGGGTGCTGATCGTCCCGGGAGCGATCGTGCACACGCGCACACCGACCTGCGCCAGATCGCGCGCTGCGGAGATGGTCATCGCGTGCACGCCACCCTTGGATGCGGCGTAGGCGATCTGACCGATCTGGCCCTCGAAGGCCGCCACCGACGCGGTGTTGATGATGACGCCGCGGGCGCCGTCGTCGTCGACGGGCGCCTCCTTCTGCATCTGGTTGGCGGCCAGTCGCATCACGTTGAACGTGCCGACCAGGTTGATGTCGATGACCTTGCGGAACAACTCGAGGTCGTGCGGACCCTTCTTGCTCAGGATGCGCGAGGCCCAACCGACACCGGCGCAGTTCACCGCGACACGCAGCGGGGCGCCGGACGCGGCGATGGTGTCGATCGCGGCCTGGACCTCGTCCTCGCTGGTCACGTCGGTGGCGATGAGCGTGACACCGCCCACGGGCTCGGCCTTGTCGATCGACGGCTGCAGGTCGAGGCCGAAGACCTCGGCGCCTGCGGCGGCGAAACGGGCGGCGGTGGCGGCGCCGAGGCCGGAAGCGGCGCCGGTGACGATGACGGAGGAGCCGGAGACGTCCATCGGGGGTCCTTTCGGGGTGATCGGCCGAGCGTTCGCTCGGTACCCCGTCACCCTAGACAGTCGCCGGCCGGCCGCTCATCCCAGCCCCTGCCGCATTCACTTGGCCGGTCCGTCCCCACCCGGTCCGTCCCCGTGCGCGTGTGCGAGGACGTGCTGGGCGTCGTCGAGTCGCGCGCGTACCCGCCGGCGACGCACGCGGTGGATGTAGACCGAGCCGACGCCGACCAGGACGACGACCGCGGTGACGGTGCCGACGATGACCGGGGTGGAGGCCGCCGACAGGCCCTCGTAGAGCAGCCACGCCGCGAAGACGAAGAACAGTGCGGCCGCACCGAGTGCGATGGTGCGTTCGGGGAGGTGCTTGCCGAGGACGGCGCCGACGGCGATGGCCAGCGCGTCGGCGGCGACCATACCGATGGTCGAGCCGATCCAGACGCCGAGCCAGTTGTTGTCGGTGGCCAGGGTGATGGTGGCCAGCATCGTCTTGTCGCCGAGTTCGGCGAGGAAGAACGACGACATCACGGCGAAGAACACCGAGGCACCCACGCGGTCGGCCTTGCTCTGCTCGTCGTCGTCGAGGTCGTCGCCGCGCAGGGTCCACAGGCCGAAGATCAACATCGCCAGACCGCCGACGATCGAGATCAGATCCGACGGGATCGACAGGCCGAGGAAATGGCCGAAGAAGACCGACACCGCGTGCACCGCGGTGGTGGCGACGGTGATCGCGGCCAGCACGATCCACCACTTGTAGCGCAGGGCGTACGTCATGGCCATCAGCTGCGACTTGTCGCCGAGTTCGGCGACGAAGATCACGCCGAAGCTCAACAGGAGGGCAGCGATCATGAAGGCCAGGTTAGACAGCCCTCAGTGATGTGTGCAACGTCTCGCTGATCCGTATTTATGCAGGTAGGGGACTCAAAACCAGGAGTTAGGGTGCCCTGAAAAACAGATCCGGATGCTCACGCCGCGAGCAGCATCGCCAGCACCGCGGTATCGGGGTCGGCGTTGGGATCGATCCCCACCTTGTTGCGCAGCGTCACCACGGTTCCGTCGGCCTCGGCCTCGGCCCACCCGGCCCGGTGCTCGAGGCCGAGTTCCGGCAGTCCCGGCAGCAACACACAGCCGGAGGCGACGTCGGCGCATTCCGGCAGGGACGGACGGGTCCGTGACGGCGGATGCAACATGAACAACGCCGGCGGATTGGTGAGGAAACGCCCGGCCTCGAGGAAACTGTCGTCGACGACGTTGCCCACGGCCACCATCATCCCGACGGTCTCGGTGTCGGCGTCGTCGGGATGCTCCTCGACCACCCCGAAGATCGTGGTGGTGGGCAGGAACCCGGGACGGCAGGCGATGCGGACCGAGGCGACGAGCGTCTGGGTCCATTCCAGCGTCGACTCCGGCCAGCGACCGGAGATCAGGATGCCGTTCAGTTCACCCTCCTGGTGAACGGGTGTGAGTCCGATGGGGATCGACTGCATGGTGTCTCCCTTCCGCGCAGGTGACGAGCGAACCGGATGCGAACGACCGGTGGAAAAAGAATCCACCCTGCCCCTGCGCCGGACAACTCGAAACACCGGATGTGACGGTTCTTTTACATCGCGCGGCGCAGGAGTCTCCGGCAGGTACGTCGGTGGGCACAGGCACACTGGACGGGTGCGAAGAAAGACCGATACATCGTCGACGGGGTCGGCCGGTGTGCGTGGACCGTTGCGGCCGGTGGAGATCGCCGCGATCGCGATCTTCGGCGGACTGGCCGTCGCCGCGGTCGTGGTGGCCGCGGTCATCCCCCTGGCCAGTGCGGTCCGCGTGCTCGCGCCGGTACCGCTGGCACTGATCGCGGCGCGCACGCGTCCCCGTGCCATGGTCGCCGCGGCGGTGGCCAGTACCGGGGTGGCCTTCGCGATGGCCGGGTCGGGTGCGGCGTTGTCGGTGTTCGGGTCAGCGGTCCTCGGCGGCATCATCGGCGAGATCAAACGCCGAGGTCGGGGCGCGCCGACGATGCTGGCGGCCGCACTCGTCACCGCGCCCTTGGTCGCCGCGGTCACCGTCGGCGTGTTGTTCCTGCTCAAGCCGTTGCGCGAGTTGGTGCTCGCCGCGATGCGCAACAGCATGGAGGGTCTCGGCCGGTGGGTCGCCAAGGTCCCGGGTCTGAGGGGTGTGGGTGACTTCTTCAAGGGACTGGGCATCAACATCGCCGACTACTGGTGGGCGTGGGTGCTGATCTCGGGGACCGTCGGGACGTTCATCACGATCGTCGTCGCCTGGTGGATTCTGGGTGCCATCATCGCCCGGTTGGCCGATGTGCCGAGCGAGGACACCCTCGACGCCGGTGACGCCGCCGTGAGTGCTCGCGACTCCGACGTCGTCGCACCCCTACCGATGACGCTGCGCGACGTCGAGTTCGCCTATGAGCCGGGCGGCCGGCGCATCCTGTGCGGCGTCGACCTCACCATCGAGCCCGGTGAGTTCGTGGCCGTCGTCGGAGCCAATGGTTCGGGTAAGTCGACACTGGCCAAGGTGCTCGCCGGGCGCCGGCCGTCGGCGGGTGCGGTGATCCGTCCCGGACTCGCCGGGCTGGGCCGGGCCGGCGGCACCGCGATGGTGCTGCAGCGTCCGGAGACCCAGATGCTGGGCTCCCGCGTCGCCGACGACGTGGTCTGGGGTCTGCCACCGGAGACCGAGGTGGACGTGGACGCGCTGCTGGCCGAGGTGGGCCTGGCCGGACTCGGTGAGCGGGAGACCTCGGATCTGTCCGGTGGTCAGCAACAACGTCTCGCGATCGCCGGCGCGCTGGCCCGTGATCCCGCGCTGTTGATCGCCGACGAGGTGACCTCGATGGTCGATCCGGTCGGTCGGGAAGAGATCATGGCCCTGCTCACCGAACTGCCCCGACGACGCGGCGTGGCCGTCGTGCTGATCACCCACCGGGCGTCGGAGGCGCGTTCGGCCGACCGCGTGATCCACATCGTCGACGGCCGGGTGGCGCCGACGCCGCCGGAGTGGATGGCACCGGAGGCCCAGCGCGTCGAGGCGCTCCCGGAGTCCATCGGCGACACCCACGCCATCCGCAGTCGCCGTCCGCTGTTGCGTCTGGCCGGGCTCGGACACGTCTACCTTGCGGGTTCGCCGTGGGAGGTGCGGGCACTGCACGACGTCTCGCTGCACGTCGATCGCGGCGACGGACTGCTCATCGTCGGCGGAAACGGTTCGGGCAAGACCACTTTGGCGTGGATCATGGCCGGACTCATCGCCCCCACCGAGGGGTCCTGCGAACTGTTCGTCGACGACGGGTGGCAGAAGGTCACCGACTCGGTCGGTGAGGTCGGGCTGGCCTTCCAGCATGCGCGGCTGCAGATCCAGAAGCAGAACGTCGGCGACGAGATCATGGCCGCGGGCGGTGAGAAGGTCGGCACCACCGAGGTGGCCCGCGTCCTCGAGGCCGTCGGATTGCCGAGGTCGATGGCCGCGGCGCGGACCGACTCGCTGTCCGGCGGTCAGATGCGGCGTGTGGTGCTCGCCGGGTTGCTGGCGCGCACCCCGGAGATCCTGGTGCTCGACGAACCGCTCGCCGGGCTCGACCCGGGTGCGCGGACCGAGGTGATCGGGGTGCTCGCCTCACTGCGGCAGGCGGGGATGACGATCGTGATCATCTCCCACGACTTCTCGTCGTTGGAGCAGGTGTGCGACCGGCGGGTGCATCTGGTCGGCGGCGAACTCACGGCCGGGGGAGAAGAGATGCCCGGGGGACCGGATGGTGCGGCCTGGCCGGTGCGTGGCGAGGGGATGAACGCAGACGGAATCAACGCAGAGGGGATCAACGCAGAGGGGACGATCGAATGACGATGCGGACGGTGCCGCTGCGGCAGGTGCCCGGCGATTCGGTGATCCACCGCCTCTGGGCGGGGACCAAACTGCTCGTGGTGTTCGCGCTGAGCGCGATGACGTGGGTGCTGCCGTCGTGGCCGGCGTTGGGCATGGTGGCGGCGGTCCTGGTGATCACCGCGCTGCTCGCCGGAATCCCGTTGGGCGCCATCCCCCGACCGCCCTGGTGGTTCTGGGGACTGATCCTGGTCGGCGCCGCGGTCAACGCCGCGGTCGGGCTGAGTGCGGTGGTGATCTTCCTGCGGGCGACGGCCCTCGGGCTGGTGTTGCTGGGGACGTCGATCCTGGTGATCTGGACGACGCCGTTGGCCGAGGTCGCGCCCGCGGTGGCCACCCTGATGCGACCGCTGCGATGGCTGCGGCTGCCCGTCGACGAGTGGGCGGTGTCGATCGCGCTGTGCCTGCGTGGTCTGCCGATGCTCATCGAGGAGCTGCGACTGCTGCGTGCCGCGCACCGGCTGCGGCCGACCGCCCCCGCCAACTCCGGGCATCCCGCCGCGGAGATGGGCATCATCGACATGGTGGTCGCCGCGATGAGTTCGGCGCTACGACGCAGCGAGGAGATGGCCGAAGCGATCACCGCTCGCGGCGGCACCGGCCGGCTGACGGCCTACCCGTCGCGGCCCCATCGTCGGGACTGGGTGGTGCTCGCGGTGATCGTGGTGGCGTGTGCCGCGGCGATCACGGCGACCGTGGTGTTCTGAGGGTCGGCCGCTGGGAGGTGTGCCCTCTGGGAGAGGGCGAGCGTGATGACGGTCAGCACTGTGGCGACCGCCTTGATGATCTGCATGAACTTCACGGATGTCTTCTTGCCCGCGACGTTCTTGTTGACGGCCTCCTTGACCCACATCAGCGCGAAGTAGAAGACGAGGAACCAGGCGATCGGGTCGGCGAGGAGCCTTCGAGAGAACACGACGCTTGAGACACAGGGTGCCGCACGCGGTGAGCGTGCGACACCCCGGTGTGTGAGCCGATGCCAGATCAGGCAGGGCAGTGGACGGTGTAGTCCCAGTTGGTGTTTTGGTCGGTGTTCCCATAGACGATCACGCTGACGGTGTCCGAGTTCCCTCGCGGCACCGCAACGGTCACCGTGCGATCACCGTTGGTGCCGATGGCTCCCGGCGTGGCCCAGGTCTTCTTGCCCTCGTACTTGATCACGATCTCGTCCGGCACGACCTCCGTGTCGTACGTGAACTCGAACTTGGTGGGACCTGAACGGCCCAGCTTGTAATCGATGTGCGTTACTCCACCGTGGCCGGCCTGTGTCGATTCGTTGCATTGGACGGTGGCCTCAGGCGCGGGCGCTGCCGGTGTTGGCTGGCTGCTCGTCGTCGGCGGGTGGCTGTACGCCGGATCATGTGTGCCGCCGGCGTTGGCCACAGCGGGGGTGGCGATGGCGAGAGCGGCAGCGGACAGCGCGGCCGCGGACAAGACGCGCATTCTGCGAGAGGTCACGGAATCTCCTTCGGGACATCAGGTGTCGGGGACAGCAGTGCGACGCTAACCGCACGTGTCGCGACCCTGATATCGGCCGTTCGGGGGATTCACTTGTCGGTCGTGTCGATCGTTCGGACGAAAAGCGATGTGTGTCACCAGGATTGGTGACACCAGACGGAGGGTCGGTGTCCCCGGTTCTGGCGACGAACCTCGTCAGCGACCAACCTCGTCGACGACAACGGCGGCCGAACCCATCTGGGTTCGGCCGCCGCCCGAGGTCTGAGAGCGATCAGGCGGGGACGATGAGTCCCTTGCCCTGGCTGGTCGCACGGGCGAAACGCTCGGCGGCGTCGGCCCAGTTGACCACGTTCCACCAGGCCTTGACGTAGTCCGGCTTCACGTTCTGGTAGTCGAGGTAGAAGGCGTGCTCCCACATGTCGAGCATGACGACCGGGATGATCGCGGCGGGGATGTTGCCGCTCTGGTCGGTCAGCTGCAGGGTGACGAGGTTGCCGCCGATGGTGTCGTAGCCCAGGATCGCCCAGCCCGAACCCTGGAGGGTGGTGGCCGCGGCGGTGAAGTGGGCCTGGAACTTGTCGAAGCCACCGAACTGATCGTCGATGGCCGCGGCGAGCTCGCCTTCGGGCTTGTCGCCACCGTCCGGCGACAGGTTGTTCCAGAAGATCGAGTGATTGGTGTGTCCACCGAGGTGGAACGACAGGGTCGCCGACAGCCCGTAGACCTTGCCCGCGATGGTGCCGTCCTCGCGTGCCTCGGCCAGCTTGGCCAGGGTGTCGTTGGCGCCCTTCACATAGGTGGCGTGGTGCTTGTCGTGGTGGAGCTCCATGATCCTGCCGGAGATGTGCGGCTCCAGTGCCGCGTAGTCATAAGGGAGATCCGGCAAGGTGTATTCGGCCACGGTATTCCTCTCTGTGCATATACCCTTTGGGCACATACCGTCTGGGGGTATTGCTTCTCAACTATCGACACGCGCGGAATCGTCTGGGTGGACGACGCATCGCGGACCCTTCCACCCTTACGCAGTGGTTGACCGAATGCAACAAAATCGACCCAACAAACTTCAACCCTGGTTGAGGTCTGTGGGTCGTGTCAGGCGCTCGTTGAACGCCGAATTGTGTTGCCCGAGAGTTGATGTGGCCTCACATGAGGGCCAGGATGCCCAGCAGGATGAGGAGTCCGAGAATGCTGGCGCCGATCCCCAAGCAGGAGGACCGGACGTCGTAGGTGACGCGGGGCGCGCTCGGGCCGCGGGCGATCGATCGCAGGTCGCGGGTCGCATGTGTGGCCATCGCGGTCCTCCACTGACTTCTGTGAGAGACCCGGGTGGAGCAGGTCTCGGGCTGGACGGGAATAAAGCACCGTGGTGATCGGTGTCACATCCCGTGTGGGTCATCTTATGCACAGTGGGTCGGCCGACTCAAATGAAGCCGGGAACTCCTTGCGTAGGATCGACGCATGTCATGGCTTGACGAGCTCTTCGCGTCCCGGTCCGGAAAGCAGCAGCTCATTGATGCCGACGCGGCATTGCCGGGCCGGAGCACCCCGGTGCCGCTCGCGCCGGAGAACATCGTCCTGCATCACCCGATGCGGGGTTCGGATTTCGAGAACGGCACCGGCATCGGCACCTTCGACGACGGGTTGCACGCGGTCGTGCTGGCCGGCGGCTGTTTCTGGGGTGTCGAGGAGATCTTCTGGCAGGTGCCGGGCGTGTGGACGACGGCGGTGGGATACGCCGGCGGCTACACCCCGAATCCCACCTACGAGGAGACCTGCACCGCCCGGACCGGGCACACCGAATCCGCACTGATCGTCTTCGACGAATCACGGGTCGACCTGCGCACTATCCTGCGCACCTTCTGGGAGACCCACGATCCGACGCAGGAGATGCGTCAGGGCAACGACATCGGAACCCAGTACCGCTCGGCGATCTTCACCACCTCGGCCGCCGACGCCGACCTCGCCCGCGAATCGGCGGCCACCTTCCAGACCGCGCTGGATGCGGCGGGACTGGGCCCGATCACCACCGAGATCGCCCCGCTCGATCAGGCCGGCGACGGACACTTCTACTACGCCGAGGACTACCACCAGCAGTACCTCGCGAAGAACCCGCACGGGTATCGCTGCCACGCGGCCACCGGAATCACCTTCCCGGGCTGACACGCATGCCCGCACCCATCTCGGTCGGTCAGTGGAATCGCACCCTGCTGCACCGTCAACATCTCCTCGCGCGCGCCGACGAGGACGCCATCGAGGTGCTCGACCGCATCGTCGGCATGCAGTCGCAGGATCCGCGAGCGGCCTTCTTCGGGCTGTTCTCCCGCATCGACGGCTTCCAACCCGGCGAACTCGACGATCTGCTCACCGATCGTGAAGTGGTACGGATGGCCCTGCTGCGCAGCACCATCTTCCTCGTCGACGGGGCCGACGCCCGCTGGATCCGGCCCGTCGCGCAGGAGGCCCTCGACGCGGAGATCCGCACGATCCATCGCAGGCGGCTGTCCGAGGCCGATCCGTCGGAGGTGATCACCGCCGCGGTCGACATCCTGGCCGGGCGGTCGGTCGGCGGTGCCGAACTCGGTGCGACGCTGTCGCAGCGGTTCCCCGAAGAGCAACCCGCCACCCTGGTCGCCGTCGCCCGGTGCGGCCTTCCGCTGGTGCAGATCCCGCCGCGCGGGCTGTGGCGGGGCCGGGGTGCGGTGACCTACCGGTTGCTCGACGAGTGGATCGGTTCCGGCGACCCCGCCCTCGTCGGCGACGAGGCGCGCCGGGAACTGATCCGGCTCTATCTGCGCGGATTCGGTCCGGCGTCGGTGCCGGCCATCCAGACGTGGTCGGGACTGCGTGGACTGCGGCCCCTCGTCGAAGAGATGGAACGCGACTGGGAACTGCAGTGTCACACCGGCCCGGACGGTCAGACGCTCTACGACCTCGAGGGTCTCGATCTGATCCCCGCGGACACCCCGGCACCTGTCCGACTCATCGCACCGTTCGATCACATCCTGGTCGCGCAGGCCGACCGCGCGCGGATCGCCGACGAGAAACTGTTCGCCCGCACCGTCACCCCCAATGGCCGCTCACCCGGTTTCGTGCTCTGCGACGGCCGGCTCGCAGGAACCTGGTCGCTCACCGACGACGGACCGCACGTCGACCTCTTCTTCGAGCCCGCTCGCAGCGTGGCGGGCGAACTCGACGACGAGGTGGACCGGCTACGTGCCTGGCTCGCTGCGGGAGACTGAGCCCGCCGATCACCATCTCAGTCGCCGGTGCGGGGATTGCGGTCGGTGATGCAGTAGCGGCGTCCGGCCGGATCCATCATCACCGCCCACGAATCGAAACGCTCGACCATCGTTGCGCCCCAATCCTCGTGGCGGGCGATCTCGTCGTCGACCGAGGTGGTCGCCAGGTCCAGATGCGCGGTCGCACGCAACCCGGCCGCCGCCGGCGCCGACCCGTCGAAGAGTAAGCGCTGCAACAGGATTCCCAGGGTCAGCCGCGGATCTCGTTGGAGGCGGACGAATTCGGAGCGACGTGCGGACAAGGCGGGCCGTCCGGTCAGCTCCGACCAGAAGGACACCTCGCGGTCGAACAGGATGGCCGGGACGTCGATGCACACCTGGTCGATGATGCTGATGGTGTCCTCGGGCCAGCGGATCGGACGGGATCGGCGCGCGGTCGCGGCCGCGGGGACCAGGCAGAACCGCAGACCCGCCGGCGATTCCATGACCAGGAACGACGCGTTGTCGGCCGCCAGGACGGCGCCGAGTGCGACGGCCTCGTCGGCGGCGGCCCGCACATCGTCGGTGTGGATGTCGACGTGCACGCCGCCGACGCCGGACTCGATCCGCTGGACCCGCAGGTGCGCATCGCCGTTGAAGGGTTGCAGCGTCGCGAACTCCCGATGCTCGCCACGTGGCGGCGACACCGTCGAGCCGGCGATGGCCCGCCAGAACGTGACCTCACTGCCGAACTGCCGCGCGGGAAAGTCGAGGAACGCGGTGAGCCACCGGATCTGCACGTGAGCAGTGTAGGTGGTGGGTGTGCGGATCAGGCGTCGCTAGACTCGGCGAGATGACTGCTGCAGCGATCAAGCGGATCGCCAAGAAGCTCGGCCGCGCGCGTGCGGAGAAGGTCGCGGTGGTGCGACTCGACGGCGTGATCGGTCACGTCGGGCCCGGGCGGGCCGGCCTGACGACGAGGTCGGTGGAATCGGTGCTCAAGCGGGCGTTCGAGACCGAGCATCTGCGTGCGGTGGTCATCGTCGTCAACTCGCCGGGCGGGTCGCCCACACAGTCGGAGTACATCGCCGAACGCATCCGTCAGCTCGCCTCCGAGAAGGGTGTCCGGGTCCTCGCGTTCTGTGAGGACGTCGTGGCCTCCGGCGGTTACTGGATCGCCTGCGCCGCCGACGAGATCTACGCGGCACACACGTCGCTGGTCGGGTCGATCGGCGTGGTGTCCTCGGGATTCGGCTTCACCGATGTGATCGCGCGACTCGGCGTCGAACGGCGTCTGTACTCCGCGGGGGAGAACAAGGTGCGGCTCGATTCGTTCTCGCCGGTCAACGCCGACGATGTGGCGTGGCTCGAGGGACTGCAGGGTCAACTCCACGAGACGTTCATCCGGTGGGTACGTCAACGTCGCGGCAAGCGCCTCGAGGGCGACGACGCCGCCCTGTTTTCCGGTGACGTGTGGATCGGCGAGAAGGCCGCCGCACTCGGCCTCGTCGACGGTGTCGGCGTGATGCGGTCGGTGGTGGCCGAACACTATCCGGACGCCGAGATCGTCACCGTCGACGCACCGAAACCGCTGCTGACACGCCTCCTGGGCGATCAGGTGCATGCGTCGGTCCTCGCCGAGGATCTCATCGGTGGTGCGGTGCGTGCGCTCGATGGGGCCAGTGGTGTGCGTTTTCGCTGATTGATTGATCCACTTGCGACGTGTTGTCCCCACGTTATCCACAGGGCCTGTGGATTTCGACGATTTGTCAAGCCGGTCGGTGGTCGTGTACTGACGTGAACACTGTGCGGAATGTTCGCACCGATCGAGTGATGCCGATCACAATTGTTAGGCATGCAGAGTGCGATTCTCCACAGATTCCACAGTCTCATCCACAACTTGACCCTTGGTCCGTGATACAGGTCACAGCGCGGTATCGCCGCATGTGGATAGCGTTATGCAGTCCTACATAGTCGGTCGACGGGTGGTTCGGGCGGGTCAAACCGGCTGTCCCCCGATCGACGGTCACACGAAGCATCCAAGGGGGTCGGGCCGCGGCGTTGGGCAGGCGGGCCTCGGCGCGCAGCCGCCTATGCGAACATGGATCGGTGAGCATGGGAGAGATACCGCAGGTTCCCGTGACGGAACTCCCGGACGATTTCACCGCCGACGCCGACCGCGTCCTCCTCGACGTCCGTGAGGACGACGAATGGACGGCCGGGCACGTCCACGGTGCCGTCCACATCCCGCTCGGCGACGTACCGGGCCGGCTCGACGAGATCGATCCCGACGCCGACCTCTACGTCATCTGTCATTCGAGCGGCCGGTCCATGCGGGTCCTGCAATACCTCGAACGCGTCGGATACGAAGGAACCTGTGTGCAGGGCGGCATGCTCGCCTGGGTGCAGAACGGCAAGCCGGTGCAGACCTCCGGTCCGACCGGAACGGGACCTGCCTGACCATGCTGGATCTGTGTCCCCGCTGCCGCATTCAGGCGCCGCATCGCTCGGGTCGTGACCGCTGCCCCCGGTGCGGTGGCCCGCTGACCGTCGTCGCCGACGATGTCGAGGCGAGTGCCGTCGTCGCCCGGTATCAACAGTCCGGACCGCCACCGCCGCCACCACCGCCCGTCCGGTCGGCGCCGCACATATACGGCACCCGGGCAGTGCGGTGGATCGCGCGACGGCCCGCCGACACCCTGCCGCCGCCACGCGCGCCGCACCAGGCGGTGTCGCATCAGATCCCGCGCTACGCCTACATCCCGCAGTGGGGTCTGCTCGATGCGCCGGTGTCACCCGACGACGGGCCGTCGGCGGCGACACGTCTGACCAAAGCGCTGACCAGCGCCCTGCACTTGGTCGGTCTGGCCCTGGTGGTCTCGGCGGTGATCCACCTATTCCGCTATGTGCTGCTGGCGATCAACCGGACGACCACCCTTCCGGAATGGCTGATCACCTTCAGCACGATCCTGGTGTTCGTCGCCGGCGCCGCGGCCCTCGGATGCTATGTCTACGCCACCGTCGTCTTCGTTCGGTGGCTGCTCGCCAAGCGCGCAGAGGCGTATGCGTCGGCGGGGTATCTCGATCCGCGGCCGCGATGGATGAGCATCCCGCTCGCCGCGATCCCGTTGGTCAACGTGGTCGGCGCACCGATGCTCATCTACGAGGCGGCCGCGATGGACGGACGCCGCGATGCCCGCGATTCGTCGCGCCTGCGCACGATGTGGGTGGCGTGGGCCCTGGTCAACGGTGTGGCCGTGCTGGCCGCGATCACCTGGTGGGTGGCCGCCGAATCCGGGTCCATCCAGACCGGGGCCAACGCCGTGCTGATGGTGGCCCTCAGCGCGGCGGTGTCGGCGGTGTTCGCCCTGTGGGTGGGCCGACGCCTGATCGCGATCTTCGATCGCACCCACGTCGACGCGGCCCCGCATCGGCGATGGGTGGTGGCCGCATGATCGGCGACCAGGTCTCCCGGTCGGGCAAGCCCGCCGTCGTCGCCCATCGCGGTGCGTCGGCCGATCACGCCGAACACACCCTCGCGGCCTATGAACTGGCCCTCGCTCAGGGCGCCGACGGTCTGGAATGCGACGTCCGGCTCACCGCCGACCACGAGTTGGTCTGCATCCATGACCGCACCGTGGACCGCACGTCGGACGGATCGGGCGTGGTCAGTGAGATGACCCTGCCGCAGTTGCGTGAACTCGATTTCGGGAGCTGGCACAACGCCGGCAAGCCCGCGCAGGTGCTCACGCTGACCGAGTTGCTCACCCTCACCCTCGATTGGCGCCGGCCGGTTCGGCTGTTCATCGAGACCAAACATCCGGTGCGGTTCGGCAGTCTCGTCGAGCAGCAACTGCTGTCCACGCTGCACGATTTCGGGGTCGCGACGCCGCCGTCGGCCGACCACAGCCGGGCCGTGGTGATCTCCTTCTCGTCCTCGGGGGTGTGGCGGATCCGTCGGCACGCGCCCATGCTGCCGACGATCCTGCTCGGCGAGACGGCACGGGTGCTGGGCGGCAGCGCCGCCACGGCGGTCGGGGCGACGGGCATCGGCCCCTCGGTGGAGACCCTGCGGTTGCATCCGGATCTGGTGGACAAGGCCGCCGCGGCCGGTCGGGTCACCTACTGCTGGACGGTCGACGAGTTGGCCGACGTGCAACTGTGTGCCGACCTCGGGGTGCGCTGGATCGCGACGAATCATCCGCAGAAGGTGCGTGACTGGTTGGTGACCGTCGACTGATCGGGTGGGCCGACTGATAAATCGTCGGGACAGCCCGCATGAGAAGGTGGACCGATGGGCAAGAAGAGCAAGCGGGGAAGCGGGCCGCGCCCGGGGAGCAATCGAGCCGAACGGGTCGCGGCGCGTAAGGCACGGCAGGCGGCCGCGCTGGTCGCCCCGCCCCGGCCGTTCGCCGGGCTCGCCGCCGAATGTGATCTGGTGGCCCTGCACACGTTCGTGTCGTCGGCGACCGCGGTCCTCGACCTCATCGAGCCGGGGCCGCCGCCGGTCGAGTTGACGTCGGTGATGCCGGATGAGACCGCGGTGTTGCCCCCGGTGCCGGCCGGGACCCGCAACGAGGTGATCCTGGCGACCATCCTGCCCGGAGCCGTCTCGGCGATCACCCGGGAATCACGGGGCCGTACCGAGGGTCTGGTGGCGCTGCAGTCCGATCCCGAACCCGACGACCTCGATGCGGCGCTCGCCGGCGCCATCGACTGGGCCGCGCACAGCGATCCCGGCGGCGAATTGCGGGGTGCATCAACGGAATCCGACCTGCGTCTCACCGACGTGCTCAACGCCGACGCCGAACTGTCGATCACCGTGCACGGCGACTTCTCCTGGTGGTTCCCGCCGGGTACCGAAGTGCCGCAAGAGATCTCGGTGATGCTCGACCGCGCGAACGACACCATCATGCCGACCGCACGGTTGAACGTGACGAGCGGCAAGGGTGCGCCGTGGTGGGTCGATGCCGGGGAACGCGCCCACCTGCGGTGGGTGCGTCCCGAACCCGAGGACGAGGTGATGACGGCGCTGGCACGTCTGCATGCCGCGGGTCGGCTGACCCTGGGTGAGGGATCGCGGTTCGCCGGGTCGTTCCGCACGCTGGGTTTGCTGGTGCCCGTCTTCGACCTGGACAACGAACGTCACCACGAGGAGTGGTACGACGGACTCGATCAGTTCGACACCTGGCTGTCGGAGGCGCTGACCGAGACCGGCGACCTCACCACCGCCGAACGCAGTTCCCGGGACGGTCTGCGCGGTCGGCAGGTCACAATACGCTGATGCGCCCGTCGGCCCGGGATCGGCGGGTACGCGACGCGGCCGCACCGAATCCGACGAGCAGGCTGGCCATGAGCGCCGCGGCGAGCACCGCCGACGGCCACCACCGGCCCACCCCGTCGACCAGTGCCGCGGCGGTGTGCGTCTTCGACGTGCTCGCACCCAGGTAGAACGCAACGGCGAGGAAGGTCAACAGGCTGCCATAGACCGCGGCGAGCACCGCGAACCACCGCGGCACCGTGGTCGACCGGGTCGTTCTCCTGGTGTGACCCGAGCGGGCAGGGCGGCCGGAGGAGGCGGGGCTGTTACCGCTTCGTGATGCCATGGGACCACCCTGCCGCATAGGGCTGAAGAATGGCTGAACATCACCGGAGATTCACCCAGATCGTGGGATCAACCCCGGGTTGTTCGACCGAAGCCTCTCAGACGAAGCCTCTCAGACGAAGCCTCTCAGACGAGGCCTCTCAGAGGTTGCCGCCCGCGGCCACCGGTGCCATGGCGTCCGCGGTGCTGCCGCCGGCGAACTCGCGTTCGACGAAGTTCTCCAGATCGAACAGGTTGCCGTTGGCGCGCTCGGCGATGGTCTGCAGGGTCGTCATCGTGGCGACCTCCTCGACCTGCTCCTTGAGGAACCACTGCATGAACTGCTCGCCGAGGTAGTCGCCGCTGTCGCGGGCCGACTTGGCGAGGTCGACGATCTGCTGGGTGACCCGTCGTTCCTGGTCGAGCGCCAACTCGATCGGCGCCTTGTAATCGTCGAATTCGGTTCGCGGGGCCTCGATTCCGGGGATGGCCACCTGGATGTCACGGTCGAGGAAGTACTGCACGATCATCATCGCGTGATTGCGTTCCTCGACGGACTGCTGATAGAAGTGCTTGGCCAACTGCGGCATGTCGTGGTTGTCGTAGTAGACGGCGACGGCGATGTACTGCTGTGACGCGGCGAATTCGTGGCCGACCTGGTCGTGGAGCAACTGGTGGAACTTGGTCGATTCGGTAGTGGTCATGTGTCCGATTCTACCGGCCGATCCGCCCGGTTTCGGCTCAGTTGACCCTTACTGAGGCCAGTCTGACCTTGGTTGATGCGCTCGGCCGCACCAGGATTCGCCCGGCAGCACCGGCCGCACCGGCGCGGCCTCACTGCTGCGGGATCTGCCTGCCCATGCGGATCGCGTCGAAGAACTCCGTGGTGGAGTCGTCGACCGCGAGGGAACTGCCGTCGTCGGTGTCGACGGCACCACCGTTGGGGGTGGTCACCGTCTGTGGCGAGCTGCGTAACCACCACGCGAGCATGGCGAGATTCCAGATGTGGGTGCCGTTGTCGACGGTGAGGGTGTCGACGACGCCGTTGACGAAGGGGAACAGGCGAAACGGGTTGGCGATGACCGACGGGCTGGTCGCCTTGGACATCAAGGCGGCCAGGAACTTTCGTTGATTCTGAACTCGCTCGAGGTCGGCGTTGGGGAAGTTGCGGGTCCGGACGAACCCGAGAGCCTGTGCGCCGCCCAGTGTTTGGCATCCGGCCTGCAGGTTCAGGCCGGCCTTGGGATCGCGCAGGGCGGTGTCGATACAGATGTCGACGCCGCCGACGGCGTCGACGAGTTGGTCGAATCCCCCGAAACCGATCTCCGCGTAGTGGTCGATGCGCACCCCGGAGAGTTGTTCGACGGTCTGCACCAGTAGCTGCGGACCGCCGAAGTTGAAGGCCGCGTTGATCTTGTGCTGCCCCTGCCCGGGAACTGGGACGTAGAGATCACGCGGGATGCTGATGATCGACGCGTCCCCGGACGGCGGCTTGTAGACCATCATGATGGTGTCGGTCCGTGCGCCGTCGCTGTCGCCGGTGGCCAGTTCGCGCCGTTGCTCCTCGGTGAGATCGGCGCGGGAGTCGGTGCCGACGATCAGCCACGTGGTACCGGGGGTGTCGGCGGGACGGCCCGCATACGGCGCGAGGGCGTCGACCCGGTGCAGCTTCGAGTCGTAGTAGAACATCAACGCGATCGGCGTGACCAGTGCGACCAGCAACGCCACGAGGAAGATCGTGCCGACGCGGCGACGGGTGAATCGCCGGCCGGGCCGGCCCGGGGACCGACGAAATGCCGACATGCGACGTCGGCGGGGCGGCTCCGAACCCGCCGCACGGCGTGCGGCCGGTGGGCGCGGCGGTTGGTCTGCGCCGCGGGGGCGCTGCTCGGACGGCTGCCGGTTGGGGGGAACCGGCCGGCGCTCACGATCGGGAACCGGTTCGGGTTTCTGCGTCGGTGCGTACGCCGACTGCGAATAGGCCCGGGGCGGTGGCGCCGCTTCGCGCGGGTCGGCGACCCGCACGGTCGGCGGCTCGGCGAACGCGGGCGCCTCGTGCCGTGGCCGCGCGTGCTCCGGTATCGGGAACTGACCCGACTGGTCGGCCGGCAGACGTGGCGGACGGTGGCCCTGCGGACCGGGTGCGGGGAACCTGTCGCGACCGGGTTGCTGCGGTGGGGCCTGACGCGGCGGGTTGTGGCGTCCCATCGGGTTCTGCTGTGCCCGGTTCTGCTGTGGCGGGACCTGCCACTCGGGCGTGACGCCGGGCGGGGGTTGGGGTGCCGGATTCCGTCGGCGCGGGGGCGGCGGCGCGGAACCGCGGCGCCCCACGGGAGGCGGATCTGGCTGGTTCATCCCACCGAATGTACCGACGGGCCCGCCACTTCCGTGTCATTCACCCGGTGTGGCCTCCTCAGCCCACCCAGCCCAGATGGTCGTGCGCCAGCGCATATCCGACAAAAGCGACCACGTCGATCACCGTGTGCGCGATGACCAACGGCCAGATGCGGGAGGTGACCTGGTAATACCGCCCGAAGATCACCCCCATCGCGATGTTGCCGATGCCCGCTCCGATGCCCTGGTAAAGGTGATATCCGCCGCGCAGCACCGCGCTCGCGGCCATCGAGGTGTTCTCGCCCACCCCGAGCTGGCGCAGCCGGGTGATGAAGTAGGCGACGACAACGATCTCCTCCGCGGCCGCGTTCCCGATCGCGAGCAGGATGTAGAGGGGCCATCGCCACCAGGCGCCGTCGGTCTCGGCGGGAATCAGGTGGGCGTTCATGCCGAGGGCGCGCGCCGCGGCGACCAACGCCAGTCCGGGCAGCCCGATCACCGCGGCCAGGACCAGCCCCGGGGGGATGTCGGGGGTGCGGATGCGGCCGAGTCCCACCCGGCGCAGGACGATCCCGCCGCGCCAGAGCAGGTAGGCGCCCAGCGCGGCGATGGCGTAGAGACGTGCGGCGCTCATCAGCTGACGGAGGAAGTCGATCACGCCGACCGACGAACGGCTCGGATTCAGCGCGACGGTCGCATTGCCGACACCCACCGAAACCTGCAGTTCGATCAGCGACAAGATGGCCGACAGCGCGGAGAAACCGAAGGTCAGCACGCCGACGATGGCGAGTTCGATGATCAACGCCCGTCGCTGCACGCGATCGGTGACGACCGGGACGACGGTCTGTGGCCGCGGGCGGACCCAGGTCCGCGGGGTGGCGCGCATGTCGGTCAGGGTAGTGGGACGAATGTGTGCCGGTGGATCACCCCGGAGGGGTATCGCGGTGATCCACCGGCACCACATCCGGAGTTCGCCTCATCGATCTCGGTGGCCAGCCCAACCATCGAGACCGGGGTTGAACTCCGTCGGGTGGTCAGTCGGGCAGGCTGTTCATGAACGGACAGCCCGCCAGGGAACGCAACGCCCGGGACAACTCGCTCACGTCGTTCACCGGGCGGGGAAAGGGAAGTCGGACGTCGGCGTCACCGTCGGAGCCCTCGACGCGGAAGCGGATGCCGAAGCGGTCCAGCCCGAGCGGGCGGACCCGACCGTTGCGCAGGTCGCGGGGGAGCTTGCGGGCGAGTTGCCCGACGACGTCGGCGTGATCGGAATCCAGGTGCGCGATCCAGTCGCCCTCGTACTCCCAGAACGGGTCCGGGTTGGCGACGGCGAGTTCGGACGCCTGCACGCAGGCCGCGCCGGAACTGCTCGCGACCACGGCGTTGTCGACCTGCAGTCGGATCATCGACCGGCCGTGGCCGATGTCGAGGAGTCCGCCGTCGGGGTGATCCGCGGCGATCTCCAGCGCCAGGTCGCGTTCCAGGTCACGCGGGACGGCGTGTGCGGTTCCGTTGAGCCAGACCAGTGACCGCACGCGTTCCCGCAGGTCGATCGGGGCGCAGTCGGTGATCTCGACCATCGCCGGGACCCCCTCGGGCGAGCCCGACGCGAGCTCGATGACCTCGGAATCGGTCGGCACCAGCAGGAACGCCTGGGATTCGAAGAGGTGGACCAGGCCCACCGTCGTCGGGCCACCAGGGTGTGCCGCATCGGATGCGGGGGTGCGACCGGCGACCTCGACGGCCAGCATCGCCGAGTCGGCGCGTCGGCAGGCCGTCGCGATCACCTCGGCATCCGACGGTCGGTCGGTGATGGCTCGTGTCATGGTCGGGTCCTCACTCGGTCTGATGTGTGGCTACAAAGGTAATCCTAACCTAATTTGAGGCGGCGTCAACCGGCAAGGGTCGAAATACCTCTGAGCGAAATTCGTCCGGTCCGACGAGCGGCTAGGCTCTGGTCGTGACACAGTTCGCCTACTTCGGGCCGTCGGGGACGTTCACCGAGATGGCCCTCGATCGGTTCCTCGCCGACGCGGACCTGATGTCGGCACTACGCGGCGAGGGTGCGTCGCCCTCGGGGGAGCCTGGAGCGACGGGACCGGGGGCAATCGAGAAGGTCGTCGCACCGAGCCCGGTGGCGACCATCGACGCCGTCCGCTCCGGACGGGCGGAGTTCGCCTGCGTGCCCATCGAGAGTTCCCTCGAGGGTTCGGTGCCGGCGACGATGGATGCCCTCGTCCCCGTCGCGAGTGCGGTGATACCGCGGGTGCAGGTGTTCGCCGAGGTCCAGCTGAAGATCGCCTTCACCATCGCCGCCCGACCGGGCGTCGAGACCGGCGACGTGCGCACCATCGCCGCCTATCCGGTTGCCTCGGCGCAGGTACGCACCAGCGTCGCCCGGTTGTTCCCGGAGGCCGGGTTCGTCACCGCCACCTCGAATGCGGCCGCCGCACTCGACGCCGCGGCCGGCGTGACCGACGCGGCGGTCACCACGAGTCTGGCCGCCGCCTCGTCGGGGTTGGCCGTGCTGGCCGACGGGGTCTGTGACGCCACCGATGCACTCACCCGGTTCCTGCTGATCGGTCGGCCCGCGGCCCCGCTGCCGGCGTCCGGCGCCGACCGCACGTCGGTAATCCTCGAACTGTCCAACGAGCCCGGCAGCCTGATGGCCGCGATGAACGAATTCGCTTCGCGTGGAATCGATCTCACCCGAATTCAATCGCGTCCCCGGCGCGATCTGGACAACGGCACGACGATGCCGGGGCAGTATCGTTTCTTCCTCGACGCCGTCGGACACATCGATGACGCGGCCGTCGCGGAGGCCCTGCAGGCGCTCTACCGTCGGGCTGAACGCATCACCTACCTCGGATCGTGGGCGATGACCCGGCCCGGTGGCGCGCCACCACCCGATCACCGCGCCGGAGCGCAGTGGCTCGAGCGCATCCGCAAGGGGCAGGACTGATGGCCCGGTTGCATCTGGTCCGCCACGGTGAGACCACATCCAACGTCATGCGCCGCCTCGACACCGCGCTGCCCGGTGCGGCACTGACGGATTTCGGTGTGCGGCAAGGTGTTCGATATGCGCTGGAAAGCGGGCGGCAAACACCGGCGGTGTTGGTGAGCTCGGTCGCGCGGCGCGCACAGCAGACCGCCGAGTTGATCGGCTCGGTGTGGGAGGTGGTGCCCGAGGTCGTCGAGGGAATCCACGAGGTGCAGGCCGGCGAACTCGAGGATCGCAGTGACGAGGAGGCGCACGGGGTGTTCCGGTCGGTCCTCGACGCCTGGTACGGAGGTGCACCGGACACCCGCATCCCCGGCGGGGAGTCCCTCGAGATGGTCTATGCGCGTTACCTTCCGGCGATCGACGTTCTCGCGCAACGGCATCTGAGCGGACCGGACGCCACCGACGTGGTGGTGGTCAGTCACGGTGCCGCCATCCGGCTGGTCGCCGCCCGGCTGGCGGGAATCGACGGAAAGTTTGCTGCCGCAACACATCTGCCCAACACTGGATCGGTGGAGCTGGAGTACCGGGACGGGCTGTGGATCTGCCATCGATGGGGTGCCACCCGCGCGCCGTTCGGGGATGTCGTCGACGAGCCGCTGGTGGTCGACGACAGTCCGATGGGGTAGGAGTGCGGTCCGGCTCCGACCGGGCTCAGTCCCGTCGGTCAGGCGCGGCCAGGCATCGGCTGGGCAGAGGCGCCGCGGACAGGCGAGAGTCCGAAGGTGCGCTGGAGTTGCGCGATGTGGCGACGAACCTCATAGAGGTCGGCGGTGAGTTGATGCCGCTGAGGTGAGCGCGGTGACAGGTCGTCGAGTTCGGCCACCAGCGAGTCGGCCATCGCCTCGAACTCGTCGACGAAGATCGTCGCCTGTACCCGGGCGGCATGGTCGGGTACCGGCTGCATGTCTGCGAATGTAACCCATTGTTCGTCGACAGGTGAGGCGGATCGAGAGCGAGGGTGACCCGACCTCACCCCCAGCCGTGGGCGTGCAGCCACTCGTCGTCGATGCCGAAGTGGTGGCCGATCTCGTGCACCACCGTGACCGCGACCTCGTGCACCACCTGCTCGCGGGTGTGGCACATCGCGAGGATCGGTTCCCGATAGATGGTGATCGTGTCGGGCAGGAACCCGCCGTAGTCATGGGTCCGTTGGGTCAGTGCCACACCGGAGTACAGCCCCAGGATGTGATCGGACTCGGGGTTGCGGGGTTCGATGAGAATGACGACGTTGCTCATCGCATCCGTCAATTCGCTCGGGATGGAGTCGAGCGCATCCCCGACGAGGATCTCGAAGTCCTCGTCGCGCATCGGTACGGGCATCGTGCGCCTTTCTCAGCCGGCCGGGGCGGGAGTCTCGACCGGATTGGGCGTCACGCCCGGCGGCAACGGAACCGGCGTCGGCAGCGCCCGTCCGGGAGGTGCCTGCGACGGCGCCACCGGCAGCTTGCCGTTGATCAGGACGGTGCCGCGCGCGTCCCCGACGAGCGTGGCGAATCCACCGCGATCGGGTAGACCCAGGTAGCACACCACCTTTCGGCTCCCCGACAGCCAACGCGGCTCACTGATCACCGACCACTGCACGTTCAGCGTGGTGGCGTCGAGTTTGGTCTTGCCGCCGACGAATCGTTCGGCTTGGGCGGGGCAGATGGTGGTCAGATACGCGTTCTGGTCCTTCACCGCCGGCCAAGGACGTCCGGAGTTCTTGTCGCCGAACCGTTGGGCGAGGTCGACGATGCCGGTGGTCTGGAAGGCGTGCGGTTCCGAGCAACTCACCGTCGTCGGCGGTACTGCGACCTGACGCGTCTCGGGGTTGATGCCGATGCAGGTGCCGGCCGCCCACTGGAACGACTGATCCTGATCGGCGACCTTCCCGGCGAACAGCTGCGGCGTGCCGTCGGCGCCGGTCACCTGCAGGCCGCAGCGCAGCTCGCGGGCACCCTTGACCCACTGATCCTGTGGCGGATACATGAGGCCGACGGAGAAACGGCCCTGCGGATCGAGCCGTCCGTCGAGGTAGCGGTTGACGATCACCGGGCACTGCTCGTCGCGGATCTGCCCGAAGCGCTCCGTCCCAGGCCAAGGCGCCGACTCGCCGAACTCCGAGCCGGGCAGGATCGCCGTGTTCAGCGCGCCGGCCACCTCGAAGCGGTGCTCCTCGGCGCACGGCACGTTCACCGGCTCACCGGGCTTGTTCTCCGGCCACGTCAGGCAATCCCCGGGACCCGACTGGGTGAAGGCGTTCTCCGCGAGACGTTCGCTCTCGCCGATGTCGGTGTCGCCGACGCTGCCGCGATCGTCGAAGGCGCCCAGCGCCACCGCGATGCCACCGGCGACCAGCGCGCCCACCAGCACCGCGGCCAAACCGATCAGCACGATGTTGCGTTGCAGCCAACTCGACGATCCGGCGGGTTCAGCGGATTCGCCGGGTTCGTCGGAGTACTGGTCGGTGGCCGGGACGAACTCGGTGGTGTCGGCGTCCGCGTGGCCCGAATCGACCGCCGACCAGGCCTGCCGGGTGCGTTCCGGGTCGTCGTCGACCGGGCGGAACTGGGTGGTCGGCTGATCGTCGGCGGCATCGTCGTGTGGCGGCGCGGCGTCTTGAACGTCGTCGACCGGTGCGTCGTCGTCCCGAACGTCGTCGTCCCGAACGTCGTCGTCCCGAATGTCGTCGTCACGGTGGGCTTCGTCACTCATCGCCATCCATCATGCCTGGTGCGGCCTGCGCGGCGAGCGTCGCCACGGCCCGGGAGGCCGCGCGCCTAGACTCGAGTCCGTGTCTGCGCACGCCGATGAGCCCGAAGGCCACGCCCCCGGACCTGACATCGACCCGGCCGTGATCGAGTTGGCGACCCGGCTCTTCGACCTCGCCCGGGCCGGTGCGACCGCCGAACTCGCCGCCTACCTCGACGCCGGTGCACCCCCGGACCTGCGCAATCGGTCCGGGGATTCGCTGCTCATGCTGGCCGCCTATCACGGGCACGCCGACACGGTGATCGCCCTCGCCGAGCGTGGCGCCGACGTCGACCTGGCCAACGATCGTGGTCAGACACCGCTCGCCGGGGCGGTGTTCAAGGGAGTCGACGACGTGGTCGAGGCACTCGTCGGGGCGGGCGCCGATCCCCGAGCGGGGGCACCCACCGCGCACGACACGGCGACGATGTTCGGCCGCGACGACTACCTGCGACTCTGGGACTCCTGATCAGCTCGCGTAAGGTTTTTTCTCGTGATCGACCTCAAGATTCTGCGTGAGAACCCCGACCGTGTTCGCGAGTCCCAGCGGGTCCGTGGCGAAGACCCCGGACTGGTCGACCAGCTGCTCTCCGCGGATGTGACGCGTCGGGCAGCGATCGTCGAGGCCGATGCGCTGCGTTCGGAGCAGAAGACTCTCGGCAAGCAGGTCGGCAAGGCGTCCGGCGACGAGAAGACGGCGTTGCTCGCCAAGGGCAAGGAACTCGCCGACCAGGTCAAGGCCGCGGTGGCGCGTCAGACCGAGGCCGACGAGGCGTCGAAGGCCGCGCACATCGCGATCTCCAACGTCGTCGAGGGGGCACCGCCCGGCGGCGAGGACGATTACGTCGTGCTCGAGCACGTCGGCGAGCCCCGCCCGATCGAGAACCCGAAGGATCACCTCGAACTCGGCGAATCCCTCGGCCTGATTGACATGGAACGTGGCGCCAAGGTGTCCGGGTCGCGGTTCTACTTCCTGACGGGCTTCGGCGCGATGCTGCAGCTGGGGCTGCTGACGATGGCCGCACAGAAGGCCGCCGCCAACGGTTTCACCCTGATGATCCCGCCGGTGCTGGTGCGTCCGGAGGTGATGGGCGGCACGGGATTCCTCGGTGCGCATGCCGACGAGGTCTATCACCTCGACAAGGACGACGATCTTTACTTGGTCGGTACCTCCGAGGTGCCGCTGGCCGGCTACCACATGAACGAGATCATCGATCTCGCCGATGGGCCCAAGCGCTATGCCGGATGGTCGAGCTGCTTCCGCCGCGAGGCCGGTTCCTACGGCAAGGACACCCGCGGCATCCTGCGCGTGCACCAGTTCGACAAGGTCGAGGGTTTCATCTACTGCAAACCCGAGGAGGCGCAGGCCGAACACCAGAAGCTGCTCGGCTGGGAGAAGGAGATGCTCGCGGCGATCGACGTGCCGTATCGCGTCATCGACGTCGCCGGCGGTGACCTCGGATCGTCGGCGGCCCGCAAATTCGACTGCGAGGCCTGGGTGCCCACCCAGGACACCTATCGCGAGCTCACCTCGACGTCGAACTGCACGACCTTCCAGGCTCGTCGACTGTCCATCCGCTATCGCGACGAGACCGGCAAGCCTCAGGTCGCGGCCACACTGAACGGCACGCTGGCCACCACACGCTGGCTGGTCGCGATCCTGGAGAACCATCAGCAGCCCGACGGTTCGGTGGTACTGCCGCCGGAACTCGCGCGTTTCGTCGGCACCGAGGTGCTCACCCCCTCAATGTCGTGATGTGAGTTCGCGATGACCCTCGGAATCATCGTCGCGGTGATCGGCGCATTCGCCTTCGCCGCGGCGGCCGTACTCCAGGCGCTCGGCGCCGATCAGGTGGCCCAACGCGCGGCGATCCGTGAGGAACGCCGTGAGTCGAACAAGGCGCATCCGTCGTTGCGGTCGACGGCGGCGACGATGCTGACGGTCCCGTTCCTGATTGGGTTCATCTTCGACATCGTCGGTTTCATCGCGACCCTCGCCTCGGCGCGACTCATCCCGCTGTTCCTGTCGCAGACCATTATTTCCGCGCGCCTCGTCGCGACCGCGCTGCTCGCGATGGTGGTGCTGAAGGTCGGCCTGAGCACGCGCGACTGGATCGCCGGTGCGGTGGTGGTGTTCTCGTTGATCCTGCTGGCGGTGTCGGCGGGCCGGGAAGGCGCCGACGACATGTGGTGGATGCACTGGGCGGTGCTGGTGGCAGGTCTCGGACTGTTCGGTCTCGGACTGGTGGTGATGCGCACGATGCGTCGCCACATTGCCGCGGCGACCGGTCTGATCGCCGGTGCGGTGTTCGGAGTGATGGCGGTGGCGTCGCGAATCCTGGACGGTGTCAGCCCCTTTGAGCCGGGTGTGTTGTTCACTGACCCGGCGCTGTATGCGCTGCTGCTCAGCGGCATGGGTGGCTTCTACCTGTTCACCGTCGCCCTGCAGACGGGGTCGGTCAACGGCGCCGCGGCCGCCCTGGTGGTGGGGCAGACCGTTCTGCCCGGTGCGGTCGGACTGATCTTCCTCGGCGATCTGGTCCGCGACGGCTGGGGCCCGGCGGCGATCGTGGCCTTCGTCGCCTCCGTCCTGGGCGGTGTGGTGCTGGCGTCGTCGAGTGCGGTGACCGCGGTCGAGAAGGCCGACCTGACCAACCGGCCCGCGGGATACGGACACGGCTGACGCGCCGCGCCGGGGCCCGGTCGCTCCCGTCGTGACCGGTCATACTGACACTCATGGTGATCGGCATCGTCGCGGCGATCGTGGCCGCATGCGCCTACGGCACGGCGTCGGTGCTGCAGGCCAAGGGCGCCACGAGTGTCCCCGACGACACGAATGGCCACGGCGCGCCGAGCCTGCGGTCCACCATCGCGGCGATGCTCACCGCCACGTTCATCACCGGACTGGTCCTCGACGGACTGGGCTTCCTCGGCAATCTGTTCGCCGCGCGCACCGCGCCGCTGTTCCTCGTACAGCCCATCATCGCGGCCAATCTCGCGGTCACCGCGGTGCTCGCATCGATCGTCCTGCACATCGGTCTTCGGATGCGGGATCGTTGGGCGATCGTGGCGGTCGTGGTCGCGTTGGTGGTGCTCGGGGTGTCGGCCGGTGAGGAGGGACACGACAACACCGAATCCGGCCACTGGATGGTCCTGGGGATGGGACTGGGACTCCTCGTGGCCGGCCTCATCGGGATGCGGTTGCTCACCGGTCGCGTCGCGGTGATCGCGGGCCTGCTCGGCGGCACCCTGTTCGGTGTGATGGCGGTGGCCGTACGCCTTGTCGACGGACTCGATCCGTTCGACCTGCCGACGCTGCTGACCGACCCGGCCGCCTACGCCGTGGTGGCGTGCGGTCTCGGCGGCTTCTACCTGTTCACCATCGCGTTGCAGACCGGATCGGTGAGCGCGGCCGCCGCGTCGATCGTGGTCGGTGAGACCGTGATCCCCAGTGCCGTCGGCATTCTCTGGCTCGGCGACACCGTGCGATCGGGATGGGGGCCGGTTGCCGTGACCGCCTTCGTCGTCGCGGTCGCCGGCGCCATGGTGGTGGCGACGTCGTCGGCGGTCACCGAGGTCGAGCAGGCCGAGAACGCCTGACGCTCACAGGTGTGAATCGACGCGGCGGGGAGATCAGGCGGGCAACGGATCCCGGATGATCGGGCAGGTCATGCAGTGCCCGCCGCCGCGTCCGCGGCCCAGTTCGGCACCGACGATGGTGATCACCTCGACGCCCTGCTTGCGCAGCAGGGCGTTGGTGTAGGTGTTGCGGTCATAGGCGAAGACGACGCCGGGCTCCACGGCCACCAGGTTGTTGCCGCTGTCCCACTGCTGGCGTTCCGAGGCGTAGGCGGTGCCGCCGGCCTCCACCACCCGCAGACCGTCGAGCCCGAGGGCCTTCTGTACCACCTTGAGGAAGTGGTCGGTCTCGGTGATGACCTCGACGCCGGGTTCGGCGTCGCTGGGCACCAGGGTGAACGGGCGGACCGCGTCGATGATGGTGGGGTATACCGATACCAGGTCGCGGTCGGCGAAGGTGAACACCGTGTCGAGGTGCATGGCCGACCGCAGTTTCGGCATCCCCGCCACCACCACCTTCTCGGCGGCGCCCGCGGCGAACAGGTCGCGGGCCACCTGGGTGACCGCCTGGCGGGAGGTGCGTTCACTCATGCCGATCAGCACCACGCCGTTGCCCGGCACCAGCACGTCTCCGCCTTCGATGGTTGCTGCGCCCCAGGACTTTTCCGGATCGCCCCACCACACCGCCGAGCCGACGAAGTCGGGGTGGAACTGATAGATGGCCTTCATCAACAGTGTTTCAGCATGGCGCGCAGGCCAATACAACGGATTCAGGGTGAGGCCGCCGTAGATCCAGCAGGTGGTGTCGCGGGTGTAGAGGGTGTTGGGCAGCGGCGGCATCAGGTACTCGCCGCGTCCGGTGGCCTCGTCGACCAGATCGATGTAGCGGGGGCGCAGTTCGGTGGGCAGGTCCACCGTGGACAATCCGCCGATCAGGAACTTCGTGAGGTCACGTGTGCTGATGTCGTCGAGGAATTCGCGGGTGGCGCCGACGAGCCCAATGCCGGTCTCGTTGGCGACGATCTTGCGGTCGAGCAGCCACGTGCGTGCCTCGGGAATGTCCATCGTCTCGGTGAGGACGTTGTGCAGCTCGACGACGTCGACGCCGCGGTCACGCATCTTGGTGACGAAGTCGAAGTGATCGCGTTTGGCGTTCTGCACCCAGAGCACGTCGTCGAAGAGGAGTTCGTCGGAGTTGGTGGGGGTCAGTCGTTCGTGCGCGAGTCCTGGGGAGCACACCAAAACCTTGTGCAGTTTCCCGACCTCGGAATGAACCCCGTACTTCGCTGATGGTGCAGTCATTGCGTCCGTCCTGTCTCGATGATGTGTGCCTGTCCGATGAGGTGGTGGCCGTTCGGTCGGAGGTCAATCCGGTTGTCCGGCTTCGGGATATTCGACGTAGTTGGAGTGCCGCTCCTGTTCGGGATGGTCGTAGATGTCCTCGGCTCCGGTGGCGAGGTAGATGACACCGCCGATCGCACCCACCAGGAATACGCCGAAGATCGCGGCCTCGAATCGCCGGAAGACGGGCAGCTTCTGCTCGCGCCGGGCGATGACGTAGAGGATTGTGCCGAGGGCGAACAGGATGCAGGACAACAAGAGTTTGTCGATTCCGGCTGCCCACAGCAGGAAAACGGTGTAGATCACCGCGACGACGGCGATCGTCATGTCGGTGCCTCTGCCGCGGCTGCCTTCGGAACCCGGTTCGCCGTCGTAGGTTTCGCGGGTGAGCGTGAGTTTGAGCATGTAGGCGGCGGCGAGCAGATACGGAAGCAGTGCCAACGCCGAGGTCAGATCCAGCATGAAGTCCAGGGCGTCGTCGACGAACAGGATGATGATCAGCAGGATCTGCACCAGGCCGGTCGCGAAGATCAGTGCCGGGACCGGGGCGTCGGCCTTGTTGGTGCGCGAGAGGAACTTCGGCATGTCCGCGGTGCGGGCGGGGATATAGAGGATCTCGGCTGCCATCAGTGTCCAGGCGAGGTAGGCGCCGAGCACCGAGAGGATCACGCCGATGCGGATGAACACCGAACCCCACTCGCCGACAAGCGATTCCAGTACCGATGCCATCGACGGCTGGTCGACCTCGGCGAGTTGGCCCTGCGGCATCGCGCCGTAGGAGACCAGGGTGACCAGGGCGAAGACACCGAGCACGCCAAGGAAGCCGAAAACCGTTGCCCTGCCCACATCCTCACGCTTCTTGGCGAACCGCGAGTACATGCTGGCGCCCTCGATGCCGAGGAAGACGAACACCGTGATGAGCATGGTGCCCTTGACGTGCTCCCACAGCGAGCCGGAGTCGATCCCGTTTCCGCCCCAGAAGTTGTCGGAGAAGTATCCGGCGTCGAACATGACAAGTGCGAGCACGATGAAGACGATGATCGGCACGACCTTGGCGATGGTGGCGATGCGATTGATGATGGCCGCCTGCTGGACGCCGCGACTGATCAGGAAGCAGAACAACCAGAGTCCGACGGAGGAGAGTACGACGGCCAGCAGCGTCGACCCGTCTCCCAGTGCCGGGAACAGGGCGCTGGTGGTCACCATGATCAGCACCCAGTAGGACGTGTTGCCCGCACAGGCCGAGGCCCAGAAACCGAAGGCGGAGCTGAATCCGACCTAGTCACCGAAGCCGTCCTTGGCGTAGGCGAAGATTCCGGCGTCCAGCGCCGGCTTGCGCACGGCAAGTCGCTGGAAGACGAAGGCCAACATCAGCATTCCGGTGCCGGCGATCGCCCAGGCGTTGATGGCGCCGAGGACACCGGTCTCGGTGCCGAAACGCCTCGGCAACAGGAATACTCCCGATCCGACCATGGAGCCGACGACCATGGCGGTCAGGGTGGCGAGATTGACCTTGCCGGTGGTGGTTGCCGGGTCGGTGTCCGACGTCGGAGATGCCATGAATGATCCTCCTGCGCTGCGATGCCGTAATGGGGATCGAATATCGGCGAACCGATGATGCACGAGGCTCATTCTGCACGTCGCGCGAGGGCGCCGATGTCGAGTTGTTGTCCACATTTCGGGGGTCAAGGATGCGAAGGCGAACCGATAACCCCAGGTCACGGGCGTGACCGCGATTCCTATCGGCCAGCGTACACCCATCGTTCATCACGCCTTCGCTTTCGGCATTTCTACCGACCACCGACATCGAGGCGCTCGACGAACTCGAATCACTACGTGTGTCCGACATCGTCGTGCCGGCCGGTGCCCGGGTGTTCGACCGGGACGTCACCGTCGACGATGCGGATGATCCGGAGCGGGCGCTCGGTGCCCAGCCCCGATGGCGTCGGGAGGGGATCGCCGGTCTGATCGGCGAGGCGATCACCAACTCGGCCAAACACTCCGGGACGGATCAGGTCGCGGTCCACTTCGATCGCCGATTCCGACGGAGCACGTTGTGCGACAACGGAACCGGAATGTTCGACGCCGATACCCTGCGAGATCGCTTGGCGCCGAGAGCACTCGACGCCATGGCCGATGTGGAGGTCGAGTCCGCGCGCAGCAGGGGACGACGGTCACCCTGACGGTTCCGGCGCTGCAGTCCGTCGACGAACGTAGCGTGCTGACCACCGCGGCGGCCGAGATACCGCTGATGCTCATCGAGTTCCTGACGGTGGCTTCGATCGCCACCGCCCTCGGACCAGAATGGTCGCCGGCGGCGTAGGTTTGGTCCCGGCGGCTCTTTCGGGTGACCCTGTTCGGGGGTCACATGGTGTGACCCCCGAACCTCTCACGACCTCTCAGCCGTCGAGGTGCTTGGCGCGCAGCTCATGTCCCTTGGACGTGAGGCAGCGGCCGGTCGGCAGATCCCACTGCCAGCCGTGCAGGTTGCAGGTCAGCTTCTCGCCCTCGATCACCCCGAACTTGCTCAGGTCGGCCTTGAGGTGCGGGCAGCGGCGCTGAATCTGCCAGCCGTCCTTGGTGATCGACGCCGAATCGTCGTGCGCCTCGGAGAACCAGCCGTCCGCGTAGGCAATGCGTTCGTCGGTGAGGCACTTGAAGAAGGTGTAGAGGTACTCGTTGTATCCGCCGATGCGCCAGGTGGTGAAGCGCGTCGACAGGAAGATGGTGTTGACCCAGTCCGGTTCGTCGTCGCGCAGGACGGTGCGCACGATCTCCGGGGAGATCCGGAAACCGTAGCGGTACTTGCCCTCTCCCTCCTTCGGCTCGCGAACGATGCGATTGGGGAAGTCCAGGACGACGGTCTCCTCGCCCATCACCAGACCGACCGGGTAGCCGATGCCGTCGCAGATCAGGTCGGAGGCGGCCATGATCGGCTCGAAGAGTTCCTTGAGCGGCGGCAGCAGCGGATCGCCCTCGGCCGACGCCCAGCCGGCCTTCTCCGCGGCGATCACCGGGGCGAACTTCTCCTTCATCCGCTCCAGATAGGCCTGCTTGTTCTCGCCGAAAACATCGTGCGGCGCATAGGGATGCGTGACGTCGTCGAGAACATCACCGGTGAAGTTCGCGACCGAACCGGACACCATCATCAGCCCACGATGCTTCACGCCGTCGTCGGTGCCGTGGATCCGCATCTGCTCCAGGAAGGTCTCCTGATCGGGGAAGATCGAGGTGACATCGCCGGGGCGTTCGTTGTCCGAACCCTCGATCCCCGAACCGAAGTCGTTGAGCGAGAACAGGTCCTCGTCGAGGAACATCGGCGGACCGGCCGACGGCACCACCCAGGTGGCGCCGACCTGCTCGATGTAGGACCGGGCCCGATCCATGCCCCGCTGACGCTTCTGTGCGGCGAAGTTCGCCTTGGACCGGCGGGGGATGTCGTAGACCATCGGATACCAGATGGCGCCCGAGTACTGCAGCAGATGCACGTCGACCCGACCGAACTGCTCGTCGATGACGTCGAGGTCGATGGGGCGGGCGTCGTTCATGTTGAACGCCACGGTCTCGCCGTCGTCGACGATGAGACCGGAGTCGCCGATCGGGCCGTCGGCGGGGGCACGCAACGCGATGATCATGACATCGAGGGAGCCCTTGGGGCCGGTGACCGTCGTCTTCTCCGAGTCGGTGGTCTCCACGAACTTGGTGAAACCGAGCTTCTCGAGTTCCCGCTTCAGATCCGGCACCGGGTAGTCGGGCAACAGCACCGTCGCGTCCTTGCTGACGTTGTCCCGCAGGTTCTGCTCGTCGAAGTGATCGCGGTGCAGATGCGAGACGTAGAGGTAATCGCACTGGCCGAGGGCCTTCCAGTCCAGCTCGGAATTGTCCGGGAACGGGATCCACGAGGCGAAATACGCCGGATTGGTCCAGGGATCGCAGAGGATCGACCCGGCCGAGGTCTGGATGTGGAATCCGGCATGGCCGATGCTGGTGATCTGCACGTGGGGCCTTTCTGCTTCGCATGCGCGGGGCTGCGCGCCTGTCGCTTCGACATACCAATCTAACGAGCCCGGCGTGGTGACGTCGTGGGCCGTAGGGCTGTGTTTGTCGGCGCCGCCTCCGGCGAGGCGTGTGCGGCCCTGTCGACGCATGACCGCGCTCACATCGCGGAACCGCAGGGCTGTCCCCGGCGACCACTGTCCTGGGTGATCGTGATGACCGCCCTGCAGATGACGACCGACCAGGTTCAGGGGAACGCCATGATCACGCTCGCCGACGAGATGCCCGGCATGCCGATGGAGATGCAGTCCGATATGCACGAGATGGCACCGGGGATCGACTGGTTCCCGCCCTGGCTGACGATCCTCGTGTCGATCCTGCTGCTCGGCGCGGCTCTGCATCACGTGCCGTGCGTGATCCGCGGACACGGAAATCGCTGGTTCCACCTCGGGCACATCGTCATGTGCCTGTCGATGATCTACATGTACCTGATCATGTCGTTCCGCCCGCCGGAGTCCTGGGGGCCGGATGTCTCGCGGGCACAGATGTGGTTCTTCGTCGTCATCAGCGCGCTCGTCCTGGCCTATCTCGTCAGCCTGCTCGCCCGCCGACGATCGTTCTCGTTGCTGTGGCTGCTGCTGCTCGCTCAGCAGGCCGGAATGATCTACATGTGGCTGCCGATGGCGTCGTGGAGCGGACTGCTCAGTGTCGTCCTGATCGTGTGGTTCGTCGCCGAGGCAATCGGGTGGCTCAGCGACATCTTCCGCGGATACTCGGTCGTGCCCCCGGGAGCGGGCAGCGATACCGGCTCCGAACACAGCCACACCGCCGGTGATGACGCCTACCTGCCGTCCGGGTGGCCGGACCGGCTGGCGATGGCGTTCATGGCGTTGAGCATGGCCTACATGTTCTTCGGGATGCAGGGCATGGCCGGGTTCTCGCTGTGAGCGCCGTGACGGCCGCGTCGGCGCCGAGTTCTCGGCACGCGGCTACGCACCCGTAACCACCTCGCTAAGCTCGTCTGTCATGGAACCCGTGTACTCGTCCGTCATCACCACCGCGCGCCTCCTGTGGCTGGCCGAGGGACTCAAGTTCTCGGTGTCCGGCGTCGAGAACGTGCCCAAGACCGGGCCCGGCGTCGTCGCCATCAATCACACCGGCTACCTCGACTTCACCTACGCCGGCATCCCGGCCTTCCTGCAGGGCAAGAGGTATGTGCGGTTCATGGCGAAGAAAGAGGTCTTCGACAACAAGTACTCGGGTCCGATCATGCGCTCGCTCAAGCACATTCCGGTGGATCGTGCTCAGGGGGCGGAGAGCTACCGGACCGCCGTCGAGTACCTGAAGGACGGCGAACTCGTCGGCGTGTATCCGGAGGCGACGATCAGCCGCAGTTTTGAGCTGAAGGAATTCAAGTCGGGTGCGGCGCGGATGGCGATCGAATCGGGTGCGCCGATCATCCCGACCGTCATCTGGGGCGCGCAGCGGGTGTGGACGAAGGGCCATCCGAAGCGGTTGGGTCGGACCAAGACGCCGATCGCCATCGGGGTGGCCGAGCCGATAGAGCCGGTCGGTGATCCCGACGCCCTCACCGCCCAACTACACAAGGTGATGAGCGAGAAGCTGCTCGAGTTGCAGGAAAGCTACCCCGATCATCCGAAGGGTGCGTTCTGGGTACCCGCGCGCCTCGGCGGCTCCGCGCCGACTCTCGAGGAGGCCAACCGGATGGACGCCGAGGAGCAGGCCGCGAAGGCGGCCAAGCGTGCGCAGCGTGAGGGTGGTTCGGCGGAGTAGGTCACCTCGTCACTCGGTCCACTCCGAAGGCTGTGCGGGCCCGGGTGACGAATGCCGCCACCGCCGGTGAGGGACTCCGGCGCCACAGCAGGGCCAGCAGCGCCTGCTCGTCGACGCCCCGAATGCGCAGGCCACGGATGGTGTCGGTGGCACCGGCCGCGATCGACTCGCTGAGGATGCCGACGCCGACGCCGCTGCGGACCAGGGCCAGGATCGCATCGGGTGAGCTGGCCTCGACGTCGATGCGCAGATCCGGACACCCGCGATCGAAGACGGTGCGGATGCCGGCGCCTCGCGGCAACCCGACGAGCGTTTCGGCCGCCAGGTCGGTGGGGGTGAGCCGGGCACGTCCGGCGAGGTGATGACCGCGCGGTACCACGGCGACGATGTGCTCGGCGATGATCACCTGGCAGGCCAGATCGGCCGGAGTGGTGCCGGCCAGGCCGGTGAGCGCGACGTCGAGATCGGCGGTGCGCACGCGGTCGGCGAGTGCCGGGGATTCGTCCTCGCACAGGGAGAACCGGACGCCGGGGTGAGCCCTCCGGAACCCGGCGAAGGCATCGAACAGTGCGCCGATGGTGCATCCATCGACCATGCCCACCGACAGCGATCCGGCTATGACCTGCCCGACGTCGGCGACCGCTGTTGCCGCGGCCGCCGCGGAATCCAGCGCCGCGCGAGCGTGCGGGAGGGCGGCGGCACCGGCGTCGCTGAGGGTGACGGTGCGGCCGACACGCTCGAAAAGTGCTGTGCCCCATTCGCGTTCGAGGCCGCGGATCTGGGCGCTGACGTTGGGTTGTGAGGTGTGGGTGAGTTCGGCCGCCCGGGTGAACGAGCCCGACTGTGCGACGGCGACGAAGTACTCCAGCTGCCGGAGTTCCATAACTGCCAATGATAGTTCAGATCAAAGATGCGTCTTGGACTTATGTGTGGATGCGTTCGATGCTGGAGGAGCACATCAACCACCGGAGAGGACGACCTCATGTCGACGGACACCACCCGACCCACCGCCACCCGACCCACCGCCACCCGACCCACCGCCGCCACCCCGGAGGACATCACCCGGCTGTTCGTCGAGTTCTCGAATGCGGGCGACGCCGACGCTGTGGCCTCGCTGTATCACGAGGATGCGGTGATGGCCTTCCCGCCGGGAGAGGTGACCCGTGGCCGCGATGCCATTCGCGATCTGTGGGCGACGGTGCTGGCCGACCGGCCGACTTTCACGCCGGAGCCGGCGCTGCCGACCCTGTATTTCGGTGACATCGCGCTCACCTCCACGCCGCCGAAGGACGGCGCGGGAGCGCGAGCCCAGGTGGTCGTGCAGCGGCCCGACGGATCGTGGGTGCGGATCATCGATCAGCCCGAGTTCGTGCGGTCGAGCGACGACTGAGGGTTCCCCGTCGGAGGCTACCGATAGGGTGGCCGCATGATGACTGCGGCCGGGCCGACCGGTTCCCGGTCCCGACCTCGGCGTCGGGAGCCGGTCTTTCGCACCCTCGAGATCATCGCCTCGACGCTGCGCCGTGCGCAGAACGTCGATCTGCAGTTCACCGGGCTCGACAACATCCCGGCCTCCGGCGGTGCGGTGCTGGTCCTCAATCACACGTCCTACGTCGACTTTCTTCCCGCTGCCCTCGGTTTGCACGCCGTCGGCCGTCGAATCCGGTTCATGATCAAGTCCGAGGTCATGGACATCGGCATCATGCGCTTCCTGGTCACGCACACCGGCACCATTCCGGTCGATCGTTCACAAGGTGCCGACGCGTATCACGCGGCGGTCGATTCCTTGCGCAGTGGTGAAATCGTTGCGGTCTATCCCGAGGCGACCATCAGCCGCAGTTTCGAGCTCAAGGAGTTCAAGTCCGGAGCGGTGCGGATGGCCGCCGAGGCGGGTGTGCCCATTGTTCCGGCGATCGTGTGGGGCGCTCAGCGTCAGTGGACCAAGGGCGGTCGGCGGAACATGGGACGCAGTGGGATCCCGGTCCGCGTGAGCTACGGTGCGCCGATTGTCGTCGATGTCGATGCCGACATGGATGCCGAGATCCTGAGGGTGCGCGACACGATGACGACGATGCTGCATGAGATCCAGGAGCACTACTCGCATCCGGCCGGTGAGTTCTGGGTCCCGGCCCGCCTGGGTGGGTCGGCGCCGACGCCAGAAGAGGCTGCGGTGATCGAAACCGAAGAGGCACAACGCAAAGCGGAGGCGCGGGCCGCGAAAGCCGCTGCGCATGACCGGAAGGCCGGAAAATGAGTGGCGTCGGGCAGCGACCGACCCTGATCGCGAGCGACGTCGACGGAACGCTGATCGACGACGACAATGTGGTGTCCGAACGGACCAAGTCGGTGCTGGCCAACGCCGTCGCCCAAGGGGTCGATTTCGTTCTCGCCACCGGACGTCCGCCGCGCTGGATCGCCGAGATCACCGATCAGTTCGATCCGTCGGTGCTGCCGGTCCGCCATGCGGTGTGCGCGAACGGCGCGATCGTCTACGACGTCGAGAGCGATCGGGTGCTGTGGGCGGCGACCCTGGCCCCGGAGGTGCTCATCGAGCTCGGAAGACTTGCCCTGGAACACCTTCCGGGCTGTGGTATCGCCGCCGAGCGGGTGGGGGAGTCGGCCCACGATGCCGCCACCGCACCCTTCGTTGCCACCGCCGGATACCAACACGCCTGGCTCAACCCCGACCACGTGGAGGTCGGCGACCACGAGATCTACACCGAACCGGCTGTCAAGCTCCTGGTGCGCGCGCCACGGATGCCCAGTGCCGAAATGGCACAACGGCTCTCGGGTCCGATCGGTGAGCTCGCCCAGATCACCTACTCCACCGACAACGGCCTGATCGAACTATCCCTGCCGGACACCCACAAGGCTTCCGGGCTGCGAAAGCTGTTGGAATACACCGGTAGTGACGCGTCCTCGACGATCGCCTTCGGCGACATGCCCAACGACGTCGAGATGCTCACCTGGGTCGACCACGGCGTGGCGATGGGGCATGCCCACCCCGCCGCCCTCGCCGCCGCCGACGAGATCACCGTCGGCAACAACGACGACGGCGTCGCCCGGGTCCTGGAACGCTGGTTCGGCTAGCCTGATCGCAGCGCCGGCGCTCTCAATCCCGTTGACGGCGCCCTGAATTACGTTGACAGCGCTCGGTATCCCGTTGACAGCGCCCTGAATTACGTTGACAGCGCTCACCTCGTCACTGACAGCGCTCTCTATTCCGTTGACAGCGCTCACCTCGTCACTGACAGCGCTCTCTATTCCGTTGACAGCGCTCATATTACGGTCGAGTCGGCCCCATCCCTCCGGTCGAGCCACATCCTCTCGCCGGTCGAGGCGGCCCCATCCCGCCGGTCGAGCCGGACGGAGCGCTAGCCGCCGCGTTGAGCTCCGTCGAAACGAAGTCCGTGTCGAGACCAGGTGAGACAAGGCTGGAACCCGTACCACTACAACGTCTCCCGTGAACGTGCCGCGCTATAGCACAGCCCACCGACAAGGGATCGACGCCGACGATAGGTTATCCACAGACCAAAAGTTATGCACAACAACAGGATTCACGACACTGACCCTTGCGTCGACCGCCAACCCGGCGTACTGTGGTGGACATGACATCGGGGGAACTTGACACCACCATCGACTTGTTGTCGGAGCTTGACTTCGCCACCGGCAGCCTCACCCACGAGGACGCAAAGAGCGCGCTGCATGCCATCCTGCTGATCCGCAATCTGGTCGATCACCACGCCAGTGTGCTTGTCGGACTTTGCGATCACCTGAAGGTTGCAGAGAAGGAGGGTCGCAAACTGCAGGAGCTCCTGCTCGAGTGGGGTGTCGCCCCGGCCTCGGCGTCCCGCATGATCCGCCTGGGTACCACTCCCGATATCGACCGCGTACACCGCCACACCGCGCTGGGCACATTGTCGGCCGAACACGCCGACGCCATCGTCCGAGGATTGACGCACATCGAGAAACGATCCGGCGAACCCGTCACCGCCGAAGAACGCGACGCACACAGCATTGCCCTACTCGGGCACGCGACCGCCGGGTTCACGCCCGCCGAGATCCGTGACTACGCCAAGAGTCGCGGGAATCAGCAGGCCGACGACACCGATGGTCTACCGGCGGGCGAAGATCGCAGTATCAACACGCTGGACTTTCACGATTCCGACGACGGACGACTCACCGTCACCGGCGATCTGCATGCCGTGCTCGGGGAGAAACTACGGACCGCGATCGAAGTGTTGTCGGCGCCACGACCCCAACCCGACGGGTCCCGCGATCCACGCTCGGCCGGACAAATGCGTGCCGACGCCCTCGAGATCATCCTGGACACCGCCGCCCGTGTCGCCACCGGACAGTACTGCGACGACGACGGGCCACGCATGCCCACCGAACTGGTCAACCTCACGATCCCCACCGGCACGCCCTCGTTGGCATCGCTGCGGTTCATGGGATCGGTCACCGAAGCCACCGCCCGAAAACTGTGCTGCGACGCCACCGTCGGTGTGATGATCGTCAGCAAAGACGAGGTACCCCTGTCACTCGGACGGACGATCCGACTGTTCAACCGGGCCCAACGCCGCGCGTTGACGCACCGCGACAAAGGGTGCATCAAGTGCGGTGCGCCGCCTTCGCGGACCCAGGCGCACCACATCGTCCATTGGATCGATGGCGGCGAAACCTGTGTGGAGAACGGCGCTTTGCTCTGTTCGTCCTGTCATGACGATGTCCACCATAACGGATGGGACGTCGTCATGGGAGCCGACCACCACCCGTGGTTGATCCCACCGGAAACGGTTGACCCACAACGCCGATGGCTGAGGTCGTATCACCGCAGGACCATGACGTTGGATGGATTGCCGGGTGCGGCATGATAATTCGAGTTCCAGCCTCGGGTTGCGACCGTCGGGGAGCACGTCGGGCTTCTTTGCGACCTCGGCGTCGGTGCGCAGGTCGAAGACGGT
>NZ_JBSGIT010000026.1:0-82048 GCF_053605205.1 Gordonia sp. NPDC003950
GCCCACGCGACTGTCTACGACGAGGAAACTGCCTGGCCCCCAACGACCCAAACCGCTGCCGCTTGACAGAGATACCGCATGGGATGTCTGAGTTCTACTTGTGTCGTTCGTCACCGAGGAGTGAGCGTGTTCCCTGGAGTCTTTGCTGCCCGTACCCCCGAAAAGCCCGCCGTGATCCGCGCGTCCACCGGCGAGCAACTCACCTACGCCGAGCTCGACGAGGACTCCACCCGACTGGCCAATCACCTCGAGACCCTCGGGCTGAGGCCCGGCGACTGCGTCGCCATGATCTCCGAGAACGATCTGCACATGTTTGTGGCCTATTGGGCCGCGCTCCGCAGCGGGCTCTACATCACCGCCATCAACCATCATCTGACCGCGGAGGAGACGAACTACATCCTCACCGACTCCAACGCCCAGGTGCTGTTCGCCGGCGCCTCGGTGGCCGCCGCCGTCGAGAAGAGCGGCGACATCTCCGCTCTCGCCGTGCCGGGCCACCGCATTGCGTGGGGCGGCGACATCGCGGGCTTCGAGTCCTACGACGCCGTCCTCGCGAGCGCCTCCGCGCAACCGCGCACCGATCAACCGCGCGGCACCGACATGCTCTACTCCTCGGGTACGACCGGACGCCCCAAGGGAATTCAGACTCCGCTGCCCCAGGGCCAGGTCAACGAGATCCCGGACGCCTACACCGCGATCTTCGCCCCGATGTACGGATTCGACGAGAACTCGGTGTACCTCTCCCCCGCTCCGCTGTATCACGCTGCGCCACTGCGGTACTGCGGTGTGACCAACTCGGTCGGCGGCACCGTGGTCTTCCTGGACCGGTTCGACCCCGAGGACGCCCTCGCGGCGATCGAGAAGTACGGCGCCACCCACAGCCAGTGGGTGCCGACGATGTTCATCCGAATGCTCAAGTTGCCGAGCGAGGTTCGCGATCGTTACGACGTCTCCAGCATGAAGCTCGCCGTCCACGCCGCCGCCCCGTGTCCGGTCGAGGTCAAGCAGGCGATGATCGCGTGGTGGGGCCCGGTCATCCACGAGTACTACGCCTCGACCGAGGCCGCCGGTGCGACGTTCATCGGCCCGCAGGAGGCCCTCGATCACCCCGGTTCGGTGGGTAAACCGCTCCTCGGGGTCGTCCACATCTGCGACGAGGACGGCAACGAACTCCCCGTCGGCGAAGTCGGGCTGGTGTACTTCGAGCGCGAGGAGGTGGCCTTCGAGTATCACAACGACCCGGCCAAGACCGCCGAGGCCCGCCACCCGGCACACGAATTGTGGTCCACCACCGGCGATGTGGGATACGTCGACGACGAGGGCTACCTCTATCTGACCGATCGCAAGGCGTTCATGATCATCTCCGGCGGCGTCAACATCTACCCGCAGGAGGCCGAGAACGTCTTGGTGAATCATCCCGCGGTGTTCGATGTGGGTGTCATCGGTGTCCCCGACGCCGATCTCGGTGAGGTCGCCAAGGCCTGCGTGCAGTTGGCCCCGGTGTACACGCCGTCCGACGAACTCGCCGCCGAACTGCTCGAGTTCACCGGGTCACGCATCGCCACCTACAAGGTTCCGCGGTCGGTCGACTTCGTCGACGAACTCCCCCGCACACCCACCGGAAAGCTGGTCAAGGGCATTCTGCGCAAGTCCTACTGGCCCTCGACGGTGTAGGCCGCCGGTGTAGCCCACGATCACGAGCCCATAACATTCCTGCGCGACGCTAACGATCTCCCCGGCCCGACGGATATTCCCCTTGTCGGGATCACACAGTCGGGACCACACAGTCGGGACCACACGATCCACTCCGGGTCGGGGAGATCGCGAGTCCGCGCCATGCGCACACTCACCGAATACCGTCGCACGCAGCCGCGTGGCGGACGTCCAACTCACCATCGAAACCGCTGCCACACAGGCCATCCCATCCGAATCGCGATGGCCCTGACCGCCACGATCGGCTGTTCGCTGATCGCCGGCGTCGGCCCGGCTGCCGCCGAGCCGGTCAATACCACCACCACGCCGGCCCCGGACTCATCCACACCGGCCGATCCGTCGACGCAGCCCAGCCCGTCCACGCACCCCAACCCCACCACATCGCCCGGCCCACCGGTCACGTCGTCGTCCGAATCGAGCCCGAGTCCGCTGCGCCGTGCTCTGATCACCGCCGTCCTCGACGGCGCCCATGACACCGTCGCCGGGGTGACCGTCCGCATCGCGGCACCGTCGCCGTACGTCTACGAGCTTCCTGCCACCATCGACTCGCCGACCGACTCGATCCCCGTTCGGGTACTCACCGTTCCCGCCGGACTCACCCTCGTCGGTCCATCGGACTTCACCATCGGCCTCACGCCCGGCGAAACCGTCACCTACACGGTGCATCTCACCACTGCATCGACATCGCCGGGATCCCCTGGCGGAACCGTACCCGGCCGTGATCCCGCGGGCCGCGTGCCGCTGACCTCCATCCCGTCGGGTCCGATCACGCGGTCGTGACGTCGGCCGCGTGAATGACATTGTCCGCCCATTTCCTATGCACGGCTAACGACCGGACCGGGTCGCGCGACACACCCCATGCCGGCACCGGCACTCCGCATTCCAATCCGCATTCGAACCAGGGTCGGGGAGACCTCGGGAATCATCATGAGCCGAAAGCACTTCCGCGTCATCCGCACCGCTGCACTCCCATCGGTGGCGCTCGTCGTGGCCACCATGACAGCGGGCATCGCCGCGGCCGACGACACCACGACCACCACCCCACCGCCGATCGCGTCCACCACCACACAGACCACACCGCCGTCACCGGCAACCACACCACCGGCAACCACACCACCATCCACCACCGGCAGCGATCCCGCTCCCCCGTCGACACCCGCGTCGACCAGCGTTTCGGTTCCGCCGTCGGCACCATCGACCAGCAGTCCTACTTCGACGCCGCCGGAGGGCCAGGGAACGCTGAACCTCACCACCCGCGACACCGCCGGCAACCCGGTCCCCGGGGTGGTGATCGACTTCGCCGGACCGGAAGGCAGCCAACCGATTCCGCTTCCGGCGTCGATCAACAATTACCCGGGGTCGTACGGCATCACCGTCACCGACGTTCCGGCCGGCTATCGGCTCCTGGGCTCTGGCGGGTTCTCGGTGGACATCGTCGCCGGGCAGACGGTGAGCCATGAGTTCACCTTCACCCGCACCGACGGCGGACAGAACTTCGGCTGGCTTCAGGTCACCAAACGCGATCGGATCGACGGCCACACGTTGCCCGGCGCGCAGTTCGCCGTGGCGACCTGCGACGGGCAGGGCCTCGGCGTGATCACCACCGACGCCGAGGGCATCGCGTCGAAACGGGTTCGCGGCGGTTGCTACACCGCACGCGAAATCGCAGCTCCGGTAGGGTATCTCAACGACGGATTGACCTACACCTTCGACGTGCTCGGCGGCCAGACCGCCGATCAGTCGATCTACAACACCCGCGCGGGGCATGTCAGCTCACGCAATCCCGCAGGCCGAGTGCCACTCTCGTCGATCCCGTCAGGACCGGTGAACCAGCCGTGACGACCATCGTGAGCACGGCGAACCCTACGCGCGGCCCGCTGCACCGGATGGCTCTCCTCCTGGTCTGCCTCGCCGCGGCGATCCTGACCGGCTGCGCGACCACCGGCACACCGTCATCCGAACCCGGCAGTTCCACGGTGGCACAGTCGGATCTGCGTCCGCCGGTCAGTGCGCGAACGGGCGATCCGGGCGCCCCGACCTCGGTGACCGCGGGTGGTCAGACCGCCCCCACCGAATCCGTGGCCACCGACACCTCCGGCGCATTGCTGCCGCCCCAGGATGTCGGCCACCTCGGCTGGTGGGTGGACTCGGCGCTACCCGGTTCGGGAACGGGCACGGTGGTGATCACCGGGCACGTCGACGACGTCAACCAGGGACGGGGATTCGCCGCCCGATTCGGTTCACTGACACCGGGATCCGAGGTCACCCTGCACACTGCCGGCGGCGAGACGGTCCGGTACCGGGTCCGGGATGTCCAGACCGCCGACAAGGAGAACGGTTTCCCCGCAGCACAACTCAACCGGCTCGACGGACCGGAGACCCTGGCACTGGTGACCTGCGGCGGACCGTTCGTCGGTCCACCACTCGGATATCGGGACAACATCATCGCCTGGGCGGTCCGCTCCTAGACCGCCGACCGCATGCGCAATCGCGTTGACAGCGCCCACCCACCCACTGACTGTGCTCGCCTACCCGTTGGTCGAGCCCGACGAGGCGCCAGCCGAGGAGGTGTCGAGACCTCCGCAGGTTGCGCTGGGAAGACACAGAGCGCCGTCAACGCGAAAGCGAGCGCTGCCAACGCGAAAGCAAGCGCTGTCAACGCAATTCAGAGCGCTGTCAACGCGAAAGTGAGCGCTGTCAACGGATTTCAGAGCGCTGTCAGCGTGGTTCAGGGCGCTGTCGACGCAGCGAAAGAGAGTGGTGCTCAGGCCAACTCGATGAGTTCCTGATACTCGTCACTCCAGTGGTCCTCGGTGCCGTCGGGCAGCAGGATCACCCGCTGCGGCTCCAGGGCCGCCGCCGCACCGGGATCGTGGGTCACCAGGACGACCGCGCCGGTGTAGCTGCGCAGTGCCTCGAGGACCTGCTCGCGCGAGATCGGATCCAGGTTGTTGGTCGGCTCGTCGAGGAGCAGCACGTTGGCCGCCGAGGACACCAGACCGGCCAGGGTCAGGCGCGTCTTCTCGCCGCCGGACAGCGTGCCCGCGGGCTGGTCGAGTTGGGCGCCGGAGAACATGAACGCGCCCAGCAACCCGCGGAGATCCTGCTCCCCCGCATCCGGCGCGGCGTGCCGGATGTTCTCCCACACCGATGCGGCGTCGTCGAGGGTGTCGTGCTCCTGGGCGAAGTAGCCGATCTTGAGTCCGTAGCCGGGTTCGATGGAGCCGATATCGGGGGCCTCGGCGCCGGCCAGCAGCTTGAGCAACGTCGTCTTTCCCGCACCGTTGAGACCCAGGACGACGACGCGGCTGCCCTTGTCGATGGCCAGGTCGACACCGGTGAAGATCTCCAGCGAGCCGTAGTTCTTCGTCAGGCCGGAGGCCATCAGCGGGGTCTTTCCGCACGCGGCCGGTTCGGGGAATCGGATGTGTGCGGTCCGGTCGGCCACCCGCTCCTCGTCGAGCGCGTCGAGCATCCGGTCGGCCCGCTTGAGCATGTTCTGCGCCGCGGTGGCCTTGGTGGCCTTGGCGCCCAGTTTGGCCGCCTGCGTGCGCAACGCCGAGGCCTTCTTCTCCGCGTTGGCGCGCTCACGCTTACGGCGCTGTTCGTCGGTGGCGCGGGCGTCGAGGTACCGCTTCCAGCCCATGTTGTAGATGTCGGCCTCGCCACGCACCGCGTCGAGGAACCACACGCGGTTCACCACATCGGCGAGCAGATCCACATCGTGACTGATCACGATGAGCCCACCCTCGTGGTTCTGCAGGAACCCACGCAGCCAGGTGATGGAATCCGCGTCGAGGTGGTTGGTGGGCTCGTCGAGCAGCAACGTGGTCTGCGACTTGCCGGCACCGTCGGAGGCGGCGAACAGGATGCGGGCCAACTCGATTCGACGACGCTGTCCACCCGACAGTGTCCTCAGCGGCTGACCGAGGACGCGATCGGGCAGGCCGAGGCTGTGACAGATGCGCGCCGCCTCGGATTCGGCGACGTAGCCGCCGAGCGCCGAGAACCGCTCCTCGAGTTGCCCGTACTTGGTCACCGCACGATCGCGGACCCGCTCGTCGGCGGTCTCGGCCATGAGTGCCTGCTGCTTCTCCATCTGCCGCAGGATGGCGTCGAGGCCGCGCGCCGACAGCACCCGGTCCTTGGCGAGCACCTCCAGGTCGCCCTCCTTCGGGTCCTGCGGAAGGTAGCCGATCTCGCCGCTGCGGACCACGGTGCCGGCGTACGGTTCGGTCTCTCCGGCCAGGATCCGCAGTGAGGTGGTCTTGCCTGCTCCGTTCCGACCGACCAGGCCGATGCGATCGCCCGGCTGGATACGTAGCGCGGAACCGGGCGCCGACAGCAGGGTCCGAGCGCCCGCACGGACTTCGAGGTCGGTCGCGGTGATCACGACGATCGAGTCTATCGACTTCACCGACGGCGACCGAATCGGCGAAAGGCGGCGACGGTCACCGCACTCGATTGGGTAGAGCCACTAAGGGTCCACTACAGTAGCTTAGGCTCACCTTATTGTGGGTCGTTATTGCCTGGCCCCCGACCCGATGCGCCCGACCGATGGAGATACGCGGTGACCACACCCCACCAGCTGGCACTCACCGATGCCGGTGCGATCAGTCTCGGGGTGATCATCTGTTGCTATACCACCGAACGCCGGGATCAGCTGGGCGCCGCGATCGACGCCGCGGCGGCTCAGCTCGGCGCGAATGACCGCCTCATCGTGGTCGCCGACCACAACGATGAGTTGCTCGGCTGGGTGAAGAGCCGGGTCCACGACGGGAACCGTCGCGTCGACGTCGTTCCCAACGCGCACGGCCGCGGACTGTCCGGCGCCCGGAACACCGGCCTCGACTGTTCGGACGAGGATGCTCTCGTCTTCCTGGACGACGATGCGGTGCTCGCCACCGATGGTCTGGCGGCGGTGCGTCGCGCATTCGGTGATCCGTCCGTCGTCGCCGTCGGCGGAGCGGTCACACCGCGGTGGCCCGCCGGCACCGCACCCCGCTGGTTCCCCGACGAGTTCGGTTGGGTCGTCGGCTGCGACTACCGCGGCATCGCCGAGGACGGCGCCGACATCCGCAATCCCATCGGCGCCGCCATGGCGGTGCGGCGGTCGGCCCTGCGCGAGATCGGTGGTTTCGCCACCGAGCTCGGCCGCGTCGGCGACCTCCCGGCGGGCTGTGAGGAAACACTCATGGGAATCGAGGTGCATCGCGCGTTCCCCCGGGGGCGTGTGGTCCGCGACGTCGGCTTCGGCGTCGCCCACAGCGTGTCGACCGATCGCGAATCCGCCCGCTACTTCCTGCGACGGTGCCTCAACGAGGGAAAGTCCAAGGCGGTCCTGTCGAGGATGGCCGGTTCCGGCGACGCCCTGTCCGCCGAGACCTCCTACGTGCTGCGGACCATCACCTCCGGCGCGCTGCGCTACCTCTCCCACCTTCTGCGCGGCGACGCGGCCGCGGCCGCCCGCCTGGCGATGATGATCATCGGGGTCGCGGTCACCGCCGCCGGCACCGCGTGGGGCACCGGTGCCGGTGCGCGACAGCGCGCCGGCACCGACTCCCGGCTCGTGCCGGCGCGGTCGCGGCGTCGCCGGGCGTCCTCGATCGGACCCGACGATCTGGTGACCGTGGTGATCCCCACCATCGGCCGCGACCTGTTGATCGATGCCGTGGATGCCGCTCTGGCACAAGACCATCCGAACATCGAGGTGATCGTGGTGGACAATCGCCCGGGCTATGGGCGGGTCCCGGTCATCCTCGCGGATCGGACGATCGGCGTCTGCGCATCGTCAATGAAACGTTTCCCCGCATCTCCGCGGCCCGCAACGCCGGAATCCACGCGGCCCGCGGTCGCGTCGTCGCATTCACCGACGACGACGCCAGACCCGCGGCGGACTGGGTGTCGACCATCGTCAGGGCGTTCACCGACGATACGACCGGATCGGTGGGGGCGGTCACCGGACGCGTGGTGGGGATCGATACTCCCACCGAACTCCAGGAACTGTTCGAGGATGCCAAGGTCTTCGACAAGGGCTCCGACGCGACGATCTGGGCCCTGACACCCGACCCGGAGCATGTGGCCGCCGGTGTCGCCGGGTCGCACAACTTCTTCTTCCCCTACACCGCCGGACAACTCGGCAGCGGCAACAATCTCGCCCTCGACGTCGAGATCCTGGACGAAACCGGCATTTTCGACGAACGATTGGGCACCGGCACCCCGTCCAACGGCGGCGAGGACCTTGACCTCATGCGCGAGATCATCTTGTCCGGATGGGCCATCGCGTACCGGCCGGATGCGGTGGTGACCCACTATCACCGCGACAACATGGACGATCTGCGGACCCAGGCGTACGGATACGGCACCGGCATGTCGGCGTCGGTGACCAAACTGCTGTTCTCCCGCCACGCCGTCGCCGTGGCCAAGCGGATCCCGGCCGGACTCTGGGCACTGCTCGTTCCCGGGTCGGAGAACACCTCGGCGTTCTCGCGCGCCCAATGGCCTGCCGAACTGCGCAACCTGGAACTGCGGGGCTATCTCGCCGGGCCACTGCTGTTCGGACGCGGGCACCTGCGCTGCCGTGGCCGTCGGCAGCAGGTCACCGGGCCACGGAGGGATCGCTCGTCGTGACACTCACACTCCACCGCTCCTCCTCTAGGCACACCACACCGGATGCACCCATCGCCTACGGATTTCCGCCCGGTGGGTCGCTTGTCGTCGGTGGGGTGCTGGCCGCAACGCTTCTCGTGCTCGACCTGCTGGACGGACTCGGTGCCGACCCACTTCCCACCGCCGTCCGCGCGCTGCTGGTGTTCGCCGGCATCCTCACCCTTCCGGGCATCCCGATCGTCGTGGCACTGCGGATCCCCGGGCGGGCGCTGTCGGGCATCCTGATCCCCGCCATCTCGCTGTCGGTGACCGTCCTGCTGACCCAGACCACGATCGTCGCCGACTGGTGGAGTCCCGTACGCACACAGGCGATCCTGGCCGCCGGTTCGCTCGCCGCGTGCATCTGGGCCCGTCGCACCCTGCCCACCCACACCCGCACGGGATCATTCGGTTTCGACCGATCCCACTGGACCCGGCGACGCGCGATCGCACTCGCCACGCTCGCCGCGTCGCTGGGATGTTTCGGGCTGGCCGTCGCCGATCTCGATGTCGCCGACACCGGCCGCTTCGGGGTCATCTCCGCCCTCGACCCCGTCTACTTCCTCGGACTCGGACTGCTGGCCGCGGTCATCGTGGCGGCATTGCTGTCCCGGCGACTCGACACACTCGTCCTCGGCGCCGTCACCGTCGTGACAGCGGCCTACAACTCGATGTTGGTGGGTGGCGCCACCGGCGAGACGTCGATTCCCACCTCGTTCGTCCATCGCGGCTTCATCGACGTCCTGGCCGCCAGTCACCATCTCCCCGACCAGATCGACGCCCGTTTCAGCTGGGCCGGATTCTTCGCGATGTCGGCGCACGTGAAGGTCGTCGGCGGGATCGATGACCTGACGCCGGTGTTGCTGTGGGCGCCGTTCGTCGCCGGGGTCGTCGTGTCGTTCGGCATCTACGCGATCGCGATCGCCATCACCGGACGTGCCCGGCTGGCCTGGGTGTCGGTACTGCTCTACCACGGGTTCAACTGGTACCAGCAGGATTACTACTCGCCGCAGTCCATGGCGATCATCGGATACACGGCCATCCTCGGAACTCTGCTGTGGCAGTTGCGCACCGCGCCGTTGCCGGGACTCGAGGGTGGGCGGATCGCGCGGATCATCAACGGATTCCGCCGAACTCCCGGTCGGGTGCCGGGCTTCGGTCCGGGCCGCACGGTGGGCATCGAAGTGGTCCTCGTCGTGATCATCGCCGGCAACACCGTGTCTCACCAGATGACGCCCATGCTCACAGTGCTGGCGCTGGCGGCCTTCGCCGCGACCGGGACCACCCGCTACCGCACCCTGTGGCTCGCGGCCGGACTGATCTTCGCCGCCTGGTTCTCCTACGGCGCCACCGACTTCTGGCTCGGGCATCTGCAGGGCCTGGTCGACGAGGTGGGCAAGGTGGGGCAGTCCGTCGAGGCCGGCGTCGGCGATCGTCTCAGCGGCGATCCGACGTACACCCGCATGCAGTACCTGCGCATGCTCGCCTCCGGTGGCTTCGCCGCCGTCGGATTGATCGGCTGGCTGATCTGGCGGTCGAAGAAGGCCTGGTCCGTCGGCGGGTCGCTCTGCGCCGCGCCCTTCGTGCTCGTCGCGTTGCAGAGTTATGGCGGCGAGATGATCATCCGCTGCTTCCTGCTCGCGTCCCCGGTGCTGGCACCGTTCGCTGCGCTGGCGCTGGCCGCGGGCGGCGCCGGACTGCGGCGACGGCTACGCGCTACCCACTTCCGATATCTCGGATACGCCCTGCTGTGGGCACTGGTGATGATCCTGGCGCTGCTGGAGACCACCAACCGCGGCCTGAACACGGCGTTCGAGGCGACCGCCCGCGACGAGGTCACCGTGACCGATGAGTTCATCGCCTCCGTCCCACCGGACGCCACGGTGATGAGTTTCAGCTACGCACCGCAGAGCACCGGCGTGCGGCGCATCCTCGACCCACACGGGCCGCGGTTCTCCTTCATCGACTCCTTCCCATGCCTCGACAACGTCGCGCAGTGCGCCCGCGAGCGATGGCCGGACTACATCTACGTGACCAATCAGGGATTGAAAATGCTCGAACTGCAATACGGCCAGTCACCCGACGCGCTCCGGGACGCCATCGACGGGCTGATACGGACCGGCGAGTATCGTCTCGTCGTCCGCACCGAGAATGTCGAGATCCTGCGCGCCGGAACACCTCTGGAGGGCCAGTGAGCATCACCGTCGTTCTGCTCGTGATCAGCGCGGTACTGCTGGTGCTGGGTGCGGCGCTGCGAGAGGTCGAGGTGGGCTCCGACGGCGCCTCCCGCCGGGGCGCGCCGGCCCACCGACTCACCCTGGTCACCGCCGGATGCGTCATCGTGGCGGCGTGTCTGACCTTGCAGCGGTTGGCGGAAATGGCACTGTGAGGCGCCATGGACACCGCCGAACACGTTGTCTGGCCATGGTCATCGGCATCATCACGTCGGCGATGATCAGCAATGGATGCACCGTCGGCGACGGCGACGGTCTCCACAATGCCGCCCAGACGACGTGTCTGAGCGACCGCGGCCCGGACGGATCGGGTACCACCCCCGAGACCGGCGATCGGGCCCTGTGGAAACGAACCTTCCTCGACACATTCGACCGGTGCGACCTCGGCGACCAGTGGGGCACCTACTCCGGCAGTCCCGGGGGCAATCCGGTGGGTCAGTGGGATGTCTCGATGGTGTCGGTCGACGACGGCGTGATGCGCCTGTCGGGCAAGAAGACCCCCTCCGGATGGGTCACCGGCGGCGTCTCGAACTACCCGGTCACCCAGACCTACGGACGCTGGGAGATCCGCATGCGCGCGACGCCGAGCGCGGATCTGTCCTACCACATGCTGTTGTGGCCCAAATCCGACGAGTGGCCACCGGAGATCGACTTCGCCGAAAGCATCGCCTCACGGCGAGACGCGATCTCGGCGTTCGTGCATTGGAAAGACGACGGGGAGAACCACAAGGCACAGGCGGATGCCACCGGCGACTTCGCCGACTGGCACGTCGTCGGTGTCGAATGGCTACCCGGCCTGATCCGATACCTCCTCGACGGCAAGGTATGGGCCGAGGTCCGCTCGGCCGAGATGGTACCGACGGTTCCCATGTGGTTGGGCATGCAGGTGGAGGCCGGCGCATGTGAACGGCGCGCCGACTGGGGAATGACACCGTGCGCCGCCGGTGACCCGCGTCCGGTCACCGCCGAGGTCGACATCGACTGGGTGGCGGTCTACGCACCGGTCGATGACGTGGCTGCGTTCACCCGCGCCGGATACCTCCAGCCGACCCCGGGAGCAATCCAACTCCACGACAAGTGATCTCGAGACCCCAACGTGCGGCGGCCTGCGATCGAACGAACCCAATCAGGCCGCGATGCGCTCCGGAGTCGACGACGCGACGACGGGACGCAGCGGGGCGCGTCCCCATACCGCACGCGCCACCGGAATGATCACCAGTGCCGCCGCAGTGCCCTCGGCCAGGATCATCGCCCAAGGCGATCCGGCTGTCGAGGATCGCCGACCCGACCACGCTGCGGTCCCAGATCGTGCCGATGGACCATTCGATCACCCTCGGTCCCCTCGGACCCGTCCAGCACACCGAACGCATGGTGCGCCTGCTGTCGGATTCCGGTTGCAACGCTGTGGTGTTGCACCGAGGCCGGGTGGGACAGGTTTCCCCGGCCGCCTTCGCCTCCATGGGTCTGATCGTGCACCTGTCCGCCAGCACCTCCTTGGGACCGGATCAGGACGCCAAAGTCCTTGTCGGCGGCGTCGATTCGGCACTGCGCAGCGGAGCCGACGCGGTCAGCGTGCATGTCAACATCGGCTCCGGGACCGAGAGTGGCCAACTCGAGGACTTCGCGGCGGTCTCCCGGGAATGCGAGACGCTCGGCGTTCCCCTGCTCGCGATGATGTACGCGCGCGGCCCGGCGATTCCCAACCGGCCCACGACGGCAACGTTGGCGCACCTCGCCGCCATCGCCACCGACCTCGGCGCGGACATGATCAAGCTGGACTACGCCGAGTCGGCCGAGGCCATGCGCGCGGTCGTCGACTCCACCCCGGTACCGATCTACGTCGCAGGCGGCGCGACGCGCGATGACGACGACGCCATCGCATTCGGCGCGCAGGTGCTCGAGAGCGGGGTCGCTGGCCTGAGCTTCGGCCGCAACATCTTCGGGGCGGAGAACCCCTACCGGGTGGCCAACACTCTCGCCGATCTGGTTCATCGGCGCAGCGTCGGTGTCTCGACCCTCGAATCCGCCTGATCACCAGGGCAATTCCACCCGGCCATTCGCCCCGACAGCCCACATCATCGGCAGAACAGGAACACCCATGTCTTCGACCACCTCCAACGAGATCGTCGTCACCGACCAGATCATCCCGGAATCCGGCGTCACGCACGAGCGCTCCACCTCCCACTTCGGGTGGGTGGACGTCCGCGGTCTCACGGACTCAGTCCGGGACGCGGTCATCGCCGCCGCCCTGAACTACGGGCTGGACGGCATCATCTCCGACGACCCGGCCGTACTCCGCGACCTGCCCCCCACCGTTCGTCGAATCCTGTTCTCCGACACCACCGGCGCAGTGGACTCCGATGAGACCGACTCGTCCGACGTCGATCTGGTGCTCGTCAATGACGCGAACTCGCCCGACCATGCCCCGACCGCGGTCCACGTGGTCGTCTCCGATGCCCCCACCTTGTCGCGGGCCTGCGACCTGGTTCGCTACACCCCCTGGACCGTCCTCACCTTGACCGACCCGACCAAGATCCCGCTCGAGATCGTGATCGCGGCGGCGGAGAACTCCGGTGGTAAGACGGTGACCGTCGTCAATGACATCACCGATGCCGAGATCGTGAAGCTGGTGCTCGAGCACGGCTCGGACGGACTGCTACTCGCCCCTCGGCACGCCGACGACGTCGTCGCGCTGGCCGCCATCCTGACCCCGCCGGCCGACCGCGTGCAGTTGTCCCATCTGACGGTCACCGGCGTCGAGCACATCGGCATGGGTGAGCGTGCCTGGATCGACACCTGCTCGCTTCTCGAGCTCGACGAGGGATGCCTGATCGGCTCCTTCGCCAGCGGAATGTTTCTGTCCTGCAGTGAAACCCATCCGCTGCCGTACATGCCGACGCGTCCGTTCCGGTGGAACGCCGGGGCCGTCCACTCCTACGTGCTCACCCCCGACAACCGCACCCGCTACGTCAGCGAACTACGTGCGGGCCAGCCGATCCTCGCGGTTCGATCGGACGGCACGGCGCGCGAGGTGCGCATCGGCCGGGTCAAGATCGAACGCAGGCCGCTGATCTCGATCACCGCGACGAGCCCCGACGGCAAGGTCATCAACGTCATCGCGCAGGACGACTGGCACGTCCGGTTGCTCGGCCCCGGTGGCAGCGTCAACAACGTCACCGAACTCCGGGCCGGGGACGTGCTTCTGGGTTACGTGCCGACCGAGGCCCGCCACGTCGGTTTGCCGATCACCGAATTCTGTGACGAGCGCTGACACAGTCGGGCAACGGTTCGCCGAAGTCTGCTCGGCGCAACCGGATTCGGTCGCGCTGCAGATCGACGACCGGCGCTGGAGCTACCGCGAGCTCGCGGACGAACTGAGCGCACGCATCGCCGAACTCGACCGCACCGAGCCCGACGTCGCACGTCCGGTGGCGGTGGTGGTCGACGGTTCGGCCACCACCGTGGCGGCGATGCTGGCGGTCCTGATGTCGCCGCGTCCGCTCATTCCGATCGACGCCGCCTCACCCGTATCGCGGACCGCCGGCATCGTGGCGGAGGTCGGCGCCCTACTGCATCCCGACTCCGCGGTTACCGATCAGGCCGTCCCCGATCACACCGAAGCCGGTGATCGGACCGCAACGACGCGGCGCCCATCACCACGGCGCGCACCACTGGACGGCTGTGCGATCCTGGCGTTCACCTCGGGCTCTACGGGAACGCCCAAGGCGGTTCGCCAGGGTCACGACCTGTGGCTGCATCAGGCACGTGATCTGTCCGGCCAACTCGGCATCACCTCCGGAACGGTGGTGGCGCAAGCCCTTCCACCGGGGTTCGGCGGCGGCCTGGACATCATCGTCACCAGCCTGCTCAACGGCGCGCAACTGGTGCTGGCCGACCCGCGACTGGACGGCACCACCGAGCTGGTGGCCACGCTGAGCGCCTGCGCCCCGGAGTCGTTGCAGCTGACCCCGGCGCTGCTGCGGGCCCTCATGGCGACCCCCGGCTGCGCAGCTGCGCTGGCGTCGGTGCAGGTGGTGGCCACCTGCGGCGAGGCCATCGACGCCGCCGACGTCGCCCGGTTGCGGTCGCTGGCCCCGTCGGCAACCTTCGTCAACCGCTCCGGCTCCTCGGAAACGGGCAACCTCGCGTTCAACGCCTTCCCACCGCACCGACCGCTTCCGACCGGTCTGGTACCGGCCGGAAAGGTCGCTTCCGGCAAGCACATTCGAGTCCTCGGAGACGACGGGTCCACGGTCCCGCCGGGAACCACCGGGATCATCGAGGTGACCTCGCCCTATCTGGCGCAGGGCTACCTCGTCGGTGGCGAGATCATCGACTTCCCGGTCATCGAGACGGTCGACGGCAGTGGCGCCCGACGGCATCTCGTCGGCGACGCCGGCCACCTCCTCGGCGATCAGCTGCACCTGACCGGCCGCGTCGACGACACCGTCAAGATCCGCGGATACCGCGTCGACGTCGGCGAGGTCGCTGCGGCGGCGCGCGCGCTGCCCGACGTCGGGGACGCGGCGGTCGTGGTGCGTGAGATCGCCGGCCGGCCCGCCCTGGTGGCCTACCTATCTCCCCCGCCCGGGGCCCGACCACCGGCGATTGCCGCAGTGCGGCAAGGGTTGTCGAAAGCCCTGCCGAGCTGGATGGTGCCCGCGCACACCGTCCTGCTCGCGGAACTACCGCGCACCGAACGCGGCAAGATCGACCGCATGGCGCTGCCCGACCCGGCCGTGCGCGCCGGTCACGCCCCGCCGGCCACCACCACCGAACGCCTGCTCGCACCGATCTGGTCCGACCTGCTCGCCGTCGCCGACATCGGTCGCGACGACGACTTCGTCGCGCTCGGCGGTGACTCGCTGACCGTGCTCACCCTCCTCGATCGGGTCGACGACGCCTTCGGCGTGCGCCTGCCCGTCTCGGTGCCGGTCGTCGCCTCGACCCTTCGCGGGTTGGCCCGCGAGATCGACTCCGCCTCACCGACCACCGCGGCCACTGAGGTGATCATGCTGCCGGGTTCACCCTCAACGCATGACACCGGCTCGGTGACAACGGTCTTCGCCTTTGCCGGGGCAGGTGAATCGGCGCTGGCCTTCGCACCGCTGGCGCGTCGGCTACCCGGTGTCCGGATGATCGGACTGCACGCCCACGGTCTCGAATCCCGCGGGCTACCCGACTGGACCATCCGCCGCGCCGCCCGGCGCTGCGTCGGCCACATCCGGGCGGCCGCTCCCCACGGCCCGTACCGGTTCGTCGGTCATTCCCTCGGCGGGGTCATCGCGATGGAAGCGGCGAACATCCTCGTCGCCGACGGCGAACGGGTCGAGCACATCGTCTGCCTCGACACCATCGTGACCGGTCCCCTGCAGCGACGCACCGCGCTGGAACTCGACTCGACCGTCGACGCCCCGGATGAGGGTGATCGGGACTGCCGGGACGGCGAAGGCCGTGATCGCGACACCGCTGATCGGCAGGGTCTGCCCGATACTCCCGACACCCCGACCGGCACGGCCGTGTGGCGCACCCGGTTGGCCCTGATGACGGCCGGATGGTGGCCCCGACCCACCGAGGAGCAGTGGTCGCTGTTCCACGAACTCGGTCGGCGTTCGGCGCTGCTGCACCGACTGCGGCCCTGGCACGGGCCGGTCACCGTGGTGCTCGCCGAGGACAACCCCGACCCCATCCACTGGTGGGATGCGCTTGCCCCCGAACACGTCGGCCTCCATCGGGTCACCGGCGACCACAACGGCATTCTCCGGGCCCCGCATGTCGACCGGGTGGCCGGTATCGTCGCCGACTCCGTCACCGGAGCCAGGGTATGACGGCGCGGTACGCGGTCCATGTGATGGCCCATCATCACCCGCATCTCTTCGCCGATCTGGTGGTCTCCCTGCGGCATCCCGACATCGCATCTATGCCCACATCGACCGGGCCGTGGACGAGCGTCCGTTCCGCGCAGCCCTCGACGCCGACGACGCCGTATGTTTCGTCCGGGGTCCGGACCGGGTGCGGGTGCGGTGGGGTGCCCCGAGTGTCGTCACCGCGACGCTCACCCTGCTCGACACCTCGGCCGCCACGGGGCGGCGATACCACCGCCACTCCCTGCTCTCGGGAACGGATCTCCTGCTGCGTCCACTCCCCGACCTGTTGGACACGTGGGCCGACGACACGGAGTACATCCGGGTGGACTGTGAGGTGGACGGCGGCTCCGCACCCGGGCGTCACAGTTCCACCATCACCCGATACCACTTCGCCGATCACCCAGCCCTGCACCGGGTCTCCGGACGCATTCGGCGGCGTCCGATCGATCGGCGTCTGTTCCGCGGATCCAATTGGTGGTCGCTGACCGACGCCGCGGTCGCCGCCATCCGCACGACGTTGGCGCGCGACCCGGGATGGCGCCGAGACCTGCGGTTCTCGCTGTGCTCGGATGAGATCCTCTTTCATTCGATCCTGATGGCCTCGCCGTTCGCCGATGCCATGAACCAGAACTACGCGGGGTGCATCCACCCCGACTATCGAATCCTGTCCGAGGAGTGCGTGCACTCCGATCAAACGATCCACGGTCAGCACTTCATCGACTGGAGTGATCCCGACGGGATCTCACCGCCGGAACTCGATGCCGACGCGCTCCGGCGGGCTCTGGCCGGCCCGGCGCTCTTCGCGCGCAAGGTCGGCCCCGAGTGGACCTGGCGTGGCGGAGCGCTCCCCACGCCGACCGCCGCGCCGGTGGACGAGATCGCCCCGACCACCACCCGGCCGTCGCAGGTTCGGCAATGATCGGGCGAGCGGCGAGTCGGGATCGACTGACCGTCAACGCCTCGGCGCTGATGGTCGGTTCACTCGGCACCGGGGTGCTCGGGCTGGTCTATTGGATTGTCGCCGAACACTTCTTTCCCACCGCAGAGGTCGGGCGCGCCTCGGCGGTGATCAGTTCGGCCACCGTCCTCTCGTCGCTGGCGTGTCTGTCCCTCGGCGGTGCGTATCAGCGATTCCTGCCCGTCGCCGGTAACCGGTCACTGCGCTACATCGTCGGCGGATATCTCCTCACCACCGCGATGTCGGTCGTCCTGGGAATCGGATTTCTGCTCATCGGACTCGGTGACAAGATCCTCCACACCGCTGGGGAGCGCATCGGCTTCGTCGGGATGGTGGTGGCCTTCGCGCTGTACGCACTGACCGACCCGATCCTGACCGGGCTGCGCCGGGCTCCCGAGGTGGCGATCAAGAACATCACCCTCTCGGTGCTCAAGATCGCCCCGGTCGTCGCATTGGCGGGCATTCCGTCGGCCTTCGCGATCGCCGGGTCCTGGGCGGTACTGGCCGCGGTCGTCACCGCCGTGTTCGTCTTCCATTGTGTCCGTGTGGCATTGCGCCGCACCGACAGCGGTGCCGGACTCCCGACCGGGCGTGAGTTGATGTCGTTTCAGGGGGCGTTCTTCGCGCTGATGCTGGTGTCGTCGGTCACCCCGCTGGCATTACCCCTGGTGGTGGTCTCCCGGGCCGGCACCACCGAGAACGCCTACTTCAATCTCGCGTGGACGATGTGCTCGGCGGCCGGGATGCTGCGCGCCTCGGTCGGGTCGGCGTTCGTCGTCGAGGCATCGCAACCCGGCGCGGACCGGGGCAGGCTCCTGCGGCATCTGGGCAAGATGCTCGGCCTGATCACCGGCGTGGTGGCCGTCGGGCTGGCGGTCGGCGGTCCGGTGATCCTCTGGATCGCCGGACCGGACTACCTGCGCGCCGCGGGCCCCCTGATGGTGGTGATGGCGGTCGAATCGGTCGTCGAAACCGTTGTGGTGACGTATTTCCTGATCGCTCAGCTCCAGCGCCGAATGGCCCTGATGGTGTTCAGCCAGATCATCATGGTGACCATCACCGTGGGCGGCGCATACCTGCTGATCGGTCCGATGGGTCTGGTCGGTGTCGCCGTCGCGTCCCTGGCCGCGGCCACGATCACGTTGCTGATCGTCGGACGGCCGATGTATGTCGGGGTCCGCCAGATGCTGGACGAGCGGCGCGACGTCGTCGCCGCCGACGTCGCGCCCACCGGTTCCTGACGCTCTACGACGCCGTCCCGGCGCGTCGCGCCGCCAGGGTGGCCTCCACGACGCGCCGCCCGCAGAATGTCACGGTCTCGCGACTCGGGCGCCGCGCCACACACCGGACCGCGGCACGCGTGCTCACCCCGAACGTTCGGAGTACCCCGGTGGATTCGGGCCAGAGCAGATCCCGGATGACGTGCTCGGGCACCGGTCGCGCGCCGGTGCGTTCGGCGTGGGCGAGAGCGATCCGCAGATGCGCCGCGCGCTGCTCGGCACCGTGACGAGTGCTCACCTGGGAGGGATGGATCCGATACAGGTATCCGATCATCGGCACATTCCCGATCGGTCCGTGGGACGACAGTCGTGCGTAGAACTCGTAGTCCTCGGCATGGGTGAAGTCGGCATCAAAGCGCATCCCTTCGCGTTCGACGACGTCGCGGCGCATCATCACCGAAGCGCCGCACAGACATCCGGCCAGCAGCAGCCGGTCGCGGCACGCACGATCGGTTCGCGGCATCCGCACCTGGACCGACATCGCGTCGAACAGTTCATAGTCGGTGCCGCACGCGATCCCGTCGGGATGGGCGGCAAACCACTGCAGCTGGGCGCGCAATCGGCCCGGCGGGCAGATGTCGTCGGCGTCCATCCGTGCGATGTAGTCGCCGGTGGCCTCGGACATCCCACGGTTGAGCGCGGCCACCAGGCCCGCATTGGGTTGCGAGATCACCCGGATCCGGGGGTCGGTGAGGGTGGCCAGCTCGGCCATCCCGGCATCGGTGGAGCCGTCGTCGATCACCAGCAGTTCCAGATCGTCGACGCCCTGCGACAGGATCGATTCCGCCGCCTCGACGATGTATCCGGCCGCGTTGAAGGCCGGCATCAGCACGGTTACCAGCGGCGCCCGGCCACCATCGGCGTTCACCATCGGGTCACCGCCACCTCAGCACCGCCGAATACAGTCCGGGGACAAGCTTCACCAGGACCGCAAAGATCATCTCGCGGAGGTATTTTCCGGCCCACAGGGTCGGCAGGTCACCCAGTGAGATGTCGTCGCGGACCCGGGTCAGCGCGGTCCGATACAGATCGGAGCGATGGCCCGACGCATGCGCGGAACGCATCGCGACATGGCTCACCGATGTGAGCACCTCGCGATACCGGAAGCCGACGAAGTCCCGCCACCACCCCGCATCGCGGGTGGTGGCGCAGATCAGTTGGCGGACATCGTCTTCGACGACAAAGAGATCGAGCGTCGAAGGACTCAAGGCGGTCGACAGGGAACCCTCGCGGTAGAGGTAGCGGTACAACGGCTCCGCCACGAGGGCCACACGTTCCACCGACAGGGACAATCGGACGCTGGTGGCGAAGTCCTCATACGCTTGATCCTGTGCCCACGGTCGCTCACCGAGAATCTCGCGGCGGAAGAGTTTGGTACAGGCGTACGCCTTCGCCCGCCCGCACAGGATCTCCCGGGCATACTGCTCGCCGGTGAGGACCGCCTCGGGCGGTGACGCCTCGTCGATCTGGAGTACCACACCGTTCTCGTCGACTCGACGCGTCCTCGTCACGCCGATCTGCGCGTCGTGTGTGGTCATCGCGGCCACGATCCGGGCGACGAAATCGGCGTCGGCCTCGTCGTCGCTGTCGAGAAACCAGACGAGATCGGTCTGGACCGCCGCCAGTCCGGTGTTGCGGGCCCGTCCCAACCCCCCGTTGCGTGATTGCCGGATCAGGCGGTACTCACGTCCGGCGTCGTCGAGTGTCTGCCGGGCGACGGGAACGGAATCGTCGTCGCCGCAGTCGTCGACGATGACGATCTGGTCGACGGGATAGGTCTGTGCCAGTACCGATTCGATGCAACCCTGGACATAGGGAGCACTCCGGTAGACCGGAATGATGACACCGACGCTCGGCTTCACGCGGCACACCCCTCCTTCCCGGTCCTGGCGATTAAGGATCGCCTAAGCACATTCACATGCCGCGGGCGGGATTGCGGGAAACACCTCGTGCACACGCCGCCGCGGCCGCACGTAGGGTGACACTGTGACCGACACCACTGCGACGACCGACACCACCGCGCGTGCGAACACCGCATTCCCCGCTCCTGACCTCACCGGTCGTTCGGCCCTCGTGACTGGTGCGAGCCGTGGCATCGGCCTGGCCATCGCCACCGAACTCGCCCGCCGCGGCGCCGTCGTTGTCATCACCGGCCGCAAACCCGACCCGCTCGCCGAGGCCGCCGCGGCGATCCACGCCGGGGTACCCGATGCCACGGTCACCGATGTACCCGGCAACACCGGCGACGCCGACCACCGCACTGCCGCGGTCGCGGCCGCCGTCGCCCAGGGCGGCATCCACATCCTGATCAACAACACCGGGATCGCCCCGACCGCGGGCCCCCTGATGGATGCCGACCTCGACGCGGTGCGCAAGACCTTCGACACCAATGTCGTCGCCGCACTCGGTTTCATCCAGGAGGCATACCGGGCCGGGATGGCCGAGACCGGTGGCACCGTCGTCAACGTCGTGTCGGTCGCGGGACTTCGGTCCACCGGCGTGATCGCCGCATATGGCGCGTCGAAGGCCGCGCTGATCCGCCTTACCGAAGAGCTGGCGTGGGAACTGGGCCCGGCCGGGATCAGGGTCAACGCGATCGCCCCGGCGATCGTGCGCACCAAGTTCGCCGATGTCCTGATCAGTGGCGACAACGGGGCCAAGGCGATCGCCGGTTACCCCACCGGTCGCCTCGGCGAGCCCGAGGACATCGCCCGCGCGGCGGCGTTCCTCGTCGGCGACGAATCATCGTGGATAACCGGGGAGACCCTCCGGGTGGACGGCGGCCTGATGTCCACCGGTTCGATGTGAGCGCGCCGGCCCCGTCGTCGACGTCATCGGCCCGATGAGCAGCACATCCGTAATCGTCGTGGGCGCGGGCCCGTCGGGCCGTGCCCTGAGCCACCGGCTCCTGCACCACGGGGTCGCGGTGACTCTGATCGATCCGGCGCCGCACCGGCGCTGGACGCCCACCTATGCCGCCTGGACCGACGAGCTGCCCACCTGGGTTGGCGGTGACATGGTCGCGGCCCGCGTCGACTCGGTGTCGGTTTATGCGTATCGGCGGCGAGACATCGCCCGCGGCTACACCGTCTTCGACACGCAGCGACTACAAAACGGACTCTCCATCGACGATGCACACGTGGTCGACGCGAAAGCCGTGGAGGTACAGACTCATTCGGTGATCACCGACGACGGCGAGTCGATCACCGCCGACCACGTGATCGACTGCCGCGGCACCTCGGCCCGTCACCTGCCGCGCCAGACCGCCTACGGTGTGATCGTCGGAGACGACGACGCGCGCCGCGTGCTCGACGGATCGCCGGCCATCCTGATGGATTGGCGCGCACCGGAACACACCGCGCCGTGGCAGCACGGTGGACCGTCGCCCTCGTTTCTCTACGCCGTGCCACTCGGTGCGGACACGGTCCTGCTCGAGGAGACCTGCCTGGTGGGCCGGCCCGCACTCAGGATTCGTGAGCTGCGCGACCGTCTTGCCCGTCGTCTCGCGGCCTATGGCCTCGCCGACGCCCGCCTCCGCGGCTCGGAGACGGTGGCGTTCCCCATGCTGCCCGACACCCGAACACCCTGGGAGACAACTCCGTTGACCTTCGGTGCGGCCGGCGGGCTGCTCAACCCGATCAGCGGGTACGGGGTGGCCACCGCGTTGCGCTGTGCCGATCTGCTGGCGCGCGGAATCCGCGACGGGGATGATCCCACCGAACTGCTGTGGCCCTTCTCGGCGCGCCAGGTGTGGCGACTGCGATTGCGCGGTCTCGGGGTGCTACTCGGCCTCGATCCCGCACAAACCGTCACCTTCTTCGCCGCGTTTCTCGCACTGCCGGTGAGCGCACAACGCAGCTACCTCAGTGAGCGCACCGATCTGGCCGGCGCGCTGGCAGCGATGCGATCGGTCTTCGCCGCACTCGACCACCGCACCCGACTCCGGTTGATGCGTGAGGTCACACGCCCCGGGCTCGGTTGATCACTCCCGTGAGAGCGCCGTCAATGTGTGGCCAAGCGCTGTCAACGTGAGGCGGGCGCTGCGCACGGGCCTGGCGGTCAGAGGCGGGTGTCCACCGGCTCGGATTCGAGGGCCAGCACACCGAAGACGCATTCATGCACCTGCCACAGCGGGGCACCCTCGACGTGACGCGCCAGTGCCTCCCTGCCCAACCGGTGCTCACGCGCGGCCATCGACCTCTTGTGCCGCAGGTCGCGGGATCGCAGGCGGCCAAGATCGTCGAGGTAGCCGGGGCCGTAGATGATGCGCAGGTAGCCCGGCACACGGTCGGATCGGCCACCGGATTGAACACCGTCGCCACGCCCTGGCTGGTCTCGAACCGCTGGACCCGGTCGGGATGCTTGTGCAGCAGGAAACCCAGATTGGTGGCGGGCGTCGTCGGGTCATCCGAGCGTGCCTCGATGGTCATGAACACACCGCAACGATAGCGATGCAGGCAAGCCATTTCGGGTTCCGAACCACGTGCCGACTATCGGTTTTGCGTGGTTTGCGCTGGTCACGCAAACCGAGGCCGAGTTGGGCGGACTTCGGGATAATGTTAGCCTTCCCTAACGTGCGGCCTCGATGTGTGTGAGGCCGAGTCACGTTGCACTCCCGGAAGGCATCACATGAAGGTCTGCGTCGTCGGCGCCGGTCCCTGCGGACTGACCACCATCAAGCAACTTCTCGACGAGGGCCACGAGGTGGTCTGCTTCGACAAGAATCCCTCCCCCGGCGGCATCTGGCTGCGCGAGGGTGACGACGGCTCCACGATGAAGGCCTATGACAGCCTGATGCTGACCATCTCCATGAAGCTGATGGCCTACTCCGATTTCCCCTTCCAGGGTGGTCGCGTCTTCTATTCGCGCCGTGAGTATTTCGAGTACTTGCAGGAATACGCGACGACCTTCGGCCTACACGACCACATCCGGTTCGGTCACGAGGTCACCGATATCGTGCGCAAACCGTCGTCGTGGACGGTGACCGTGCAGCACAACGGCGTCGAGACGATCGAGGACTTCGACGCCGTGGCGGTGTGCTCGGGGCCGTTCAAGACCCCGCATCGCGACATCCCCGGTCTGGAGAACTTCACCGGCGAGATCGTCCACTCCGCCGAATACCGCGACAACGAACGGTTCCGCGGCAAGAAGGTCCTGGTGGTGGGGATGGCCGAATCCGGTGCCGACATCGTGCGAGAGGTCGGCGACGTCGCCGACGAGTGCACTCTCGCGATCCGGTCCTACACCTATCTGCTGCCACGCATCTTCAACGGCACCCGGACCACCGACAACGGCACGGTCCGCTCGCACCATCACGAAATGCTGGACCGCTCTTCGCATTACCCGTTCGCCCTGGACACGATCTGGGGCCGCAGCCCGATCGCCAAGGCGGTGTTCGGGGTGGTGTCGGTGGTCCTCGGTGTCCTCACCACCGCACTCGGCGCGGCCCGGGTCTACCGCGACAGGCTGATCCCGTCGATGCGCGCCGCGCAGCCGGAACTGAACCCGATGCGCGAGGCCGTCGATCCGCCCAAACTCGACATCGGCACCGAGCACAACGACGCCAACTTCGAGATGATCCGCACCTGGAATCGCCGCTCACACCCGAACGACAGTTGGGCGCAACGTGGGATCTTCTGCAAGAACGTCAGTTTCACCCCGCATCTGGTCAGTGGTCGCATCACCCTGAACGACGCCGGCATCTCCTCCTCCGACGGCAACACCGTCACTTTCGGTGACTCCACCGTGGGCGAGTACGACACCATCGTGTTGTGCACCGGCTTCACCAAGGAGGAGTTGTCAATCGGCGACCTGCAGGTCAAGGACGCCAACGTGCGCAACCTGTACAAGCACTTCCTGCATCCCGAACATCAGGGAACCGCCGCATTCATCGGTTTCGTCCGTCCGTTCTCCGGCGGCATCCCGATCTGCGCGGAGATGCAGGCCCGGTACTTCGCCCGCGTGCTGAGCGGAAAGCTCACTCCCCCAGCCGATCTCGACGAACGCATCGGCCGTGAGAAGGAATGGGAGGAGCACTGGACCGAGTTGAGTCCCCGCCACACCGAGGCCATCCCGTCGCAGGTCCTCTACCTCGACGCGCTCGCACGCGAGATCGGCTGCCTGGTACCGATGAGCATGATGCTGCGCAACCCGAAACTGTTCATCCAGTTGTGGTTCGGCTCGTTCAACCAGGCCTGCTATCGCATCGTCGGACCGCATAACCGCGGCCGGGCGGCACTCGACGACCTGTACTCCGAGATCGTCGACAACCGACGCGAGATGGCCTTCCGCATGTCGACGTTGCGGTTCCTGCCGACCGATGTGCATCCCGAACACATGATGTAGCAACGGTTCTCGCGGGGCAGTTGTCACACCGGGCGGGCGGGACGTGCGCTCAGCGCAGTTCGCGCCACCGGGCCACCATGTCGTCGACGTCGATGGTCCGCGCGACGATGTGCGACGCCGGCCCCAGGCTCGGACGTAACCGATCCTGTTTCACCCGCTTGTTGTAGTCGTCGAGGATCGCCCGCACCGCCTGCTCGTCGGAGATGCCGCGCAACGACTCCGGGAATGTGTCGGCTTCTTTGCGCAGTTGCAGAGTCGGCGGTAGCAGGGCGGTGGAGTCGAGTTCCTCGTCGCGGATCTTCTGCTTGGCCCACCAGTCGGGATCGTCGAGTCCGGACAGGTTCAGCGGCTTGCCCATGCCGGGGAGATTGTCGAAGTCGCCGCGTTCGGTGGCCTCGCGGATCGTCTTCTCCACGCGATCCTCGTGCCGCTGCGGTTTCCACCGGCGGACACGACGGAAGTGCCCCTCCGGTGGATCGGTCCTTTCGGTCACGCCTCAGACGGTGAAACCGAGGGCACGCAGTTGCTCGCGGCCGTCGTCGGTGATCTTGTCCGGGCCCCACGGCGGCAACCAGACCCAGTTGATCTCCATGTCGGTGCACAACCCGCTGCTGACCAGGGCCGACCGCGACTGATCCTCGATCACGTCGGTCAATGGGCACGCCGCCGACGTCAACGTCATGTCGATCTTGGCGACCGCGTCGTCGGTGATCTCGATGTCATAGACCAGACCCAGATCGACGACGTTGATCCCCAACTCGGGATCGACGACATCGCGCATCGCTTCTTCGACGTCCTCCAGCAGCGGCAGCGACGTGCTCACCGGCGCTGGTACCGCAGTGGTCGGGACCTCGGTGCTCGGCGCCTCGGTGGTTGTGGTGCCGGTGTCTGTGGCATCGATTGCCGTCTGATCAGTCTCGTTGCTCATGCGAGTTCCGCTCGTTGTGTCTCAATGGATTCCACCGACTGGGCCAGTGCGTCCTTGAACGCCAGCCAGCCGAGCAGCGCGCATTTGACGCGCGCCGGATACTTGCTCACACCGGCGAAGGCGATGCCGTCACCGATCACGTCCTCGTCGCCCTCGTCCTTACCGCGTGAGGTCATCATGGCGTTGAAGGATGCGATGGCGGCCAGCGCGTCGTCGAGGCTGCGACCCACGATCTGGTCGTAGAGCACCGATGTCGACGCCTGCGAGATCGAACATCCCTGTCCGTCGTAGGAGACGTCGGCGATCGTCTCGCCGTCGTCGCTCAGCGCCACCCTCAGGGTCACCTCGTCACCGCACGTCGGGTTCACGTGATGGACCTCGGCGCGGAACGGTTCCCGCAGTCCGCGACCGTGCGGATGCTTGTAGTGATCGAGGATGACGTCCTGGTACATCTGCTCCATCCGCATCAGCCGGCCACCCCGAAGAACTTCTGCGCCGTGCGGATGGCGTCGGCGAGGACGTCCACCTCGTCGAGGGTGTTGTAGGCGGCAAACGATGCGCGTGCCGTCGCTGCGATTCCGAAGCGACGATGCAGGGGCCAGGCGCAGTGATGGCCGACCCGGATGGCCACACCTTCGTCATCGAGAATCTGCCCGAGATCGTGGGCGTGGATGCCGTTGACGACGAAGGACACGGCTCCGCCCCGGTTCTCGGTGGTGGTGGGACCGATGATGCGCAGTCCGTCGATCTCACCCAAACGTGTCAACACCCGGTCGACCAGCGAGTGCTCGTGGGCGGCAACGGCATTCATCCCCAACAGCGACAGGTAGTCGACGGCGGCACCGAGCCCGACGACCTGCGAGGTCATCGGCACACCGGCCTCGAACCGCTGCGGCGGTGCCGCATACGTCGAGACCTCCATGGTGACGGTCTCGATCATCGATCCGCCGGTGATGAAGGGCGGCAAGGCATTCAGCAGTGCGCTCTTGCCGTAGAGGACCCCCACCCCGGATGGCCCGAACATCTTATGCCCGGAGAATGCGGCGAAATCGACGTCGAGCGCCGCGAAGTCGACCGGCATGTGCGGCACCGACTGGCAGGCGTCGAGCACCACCAGCGCGCCGACCTTGCGAGCACGGCTCACCAGTTCGTCGACGTCGGCAACGGCACCGGTCACATTCGACTGGTGCGTGAACGACACCACCTTCACCGTCTCGTCGAGCACCAGGGAGTCGAGATCGATGCGGCCGTCATCGGTCACGCCGTACCAGCGCAGGGTCGCACCGGTGCGCCGGCACAACTCCTGCCACGGAACGAGATTCGCGTGATGCTCGAGTTCGGTGATCACCACGGTGTCACCGGCACCGAGCGCGCGTCCGCCGAAGACGGCGGCACTGCGGTCGTCACCGAGTGTGTAGGTGACCAGGTTCAGCGACTCGGTCGCGTTCTTGGTGAACACGATCTCGTCGACGCCCGCACCGACGAACGCGGCGATCTTCTCGCGCGCCTGTTCGTAGGCGTCGGTCGCCTCCTCGGCGAGCTGATGCGCGCCACGGTGCACGGCGGCATTGCGCGTGGTCAGGAACTCGCGTTCGGCGTCGAGAACCTGTACCGGGCGCTGCGAGGTGGCCCCGGAATCCAGGTACACCAAAGGTTTGTCGTCGCGGACGGTCCGTCCCAGAATCGGGAAATCGGCCCGCAGTGACGCCACGTCGAAGCCTGCCACCGGTGCGGCGGAGAGAGTCACGACGCCTCCTTCACGATGATCTCGGTTCGGTGATCGGCGACCCCGGTGAGCCCGACTCAGCGGGCCGCGGCCGCCGAGGTGAAACGCACGTAGCCGTTCTCCTCGAGTTCATCGGCCAGCTCCGGACCGGCGGACTCCACGATTCGACCGCCCACGAAGACGTGCACGAACTCGGGCTTGATGTAGCGCAGGATGCGAGTGTAGTGGGTGATCAGCAGGATGCCGCCGTTCTCGGCTTCCTTGTAGCGGTTCACACCCTCGCTGACCACGCGCAGCGCGTCGACGTCGAGACCGGAGTCGGTCTCGTCGAGAATCGCGATCTTCGGCTTGAGCAGGTCGAGCTGCAGGATCTCGTGGCGCTTCTTTTCGCCACCCGAGAAGCCCTCGTTGACACTGCGTTCGGCGAACGACGGATCGATCTCGAGCGCGGTCATCGCCTCCTTGGTCTCCTTGACCCAGTGACGCAGCTTCGGTGCCTCACCGCGGACGGCGGTGGCGGCGGTGCGCAGGAAGTTCGACATCGACACCCCGGGCACCTCGACGGGATACTGCATCGCGAGAAACAGACCGGCGCGGGCCCGTTCGTCGACGCTCATCTCGAGGACGTCCTCACCGTCGAGGGTGATCGATCCCGAGGTCACCTGATACTTGGGATGCCCGGCGATCGCATAGGACAGCGTCGACTTACCGGAACCGTTGGGGCCCATGATCGCGTGGGTCTCACCGGAACGAACCGTCAGGTTGACGCCCTTGAGGATGTGGATCGGCTCTGCCTCGGAGTCGCTCTGGGCGACGTCGACATGCAGGTCGCGGATTTCGAGTGTGCTCATTGGTCGTGGTCTTTCGTTGTGTGGGCTGGGTGATCTCGATACGGGCCCCGCTACGCTCGGGCCTACTCGATCAGCGGGTGGATACGACGAGGGGGCCGCAGACGCTCAGGTGCCGGCGTTCTCGAGTTCGGCTTCCACCGCCGCCTCGAGGCGTTCTCGCAGATCGGGGACCGAGATCTTGGCGATGATCTCGCCGAAGAATCCACGGATCACCAGACGTCGGGCCTGATCCTCGGGGATTCCGCGGGCCTGCAGGTAGAACAGCTGCTCGTCGTCGAAACGTCCGGTGGCACTGGCGTGTCCGGCGCCGACGATCTCGCCGGTCTCGATCTCGAGGTTGGGCACCGAGTCGGCGCGGGCCCCGTCGGTCAGGACGAGGTTGCGGTTGAGTTCGAAGGTGTCGGTGCCCTCGGCCTCGGGCCGGATCAGCACGTCGCCGATCCAGACGGTGTGCGCCTCCCTGCTCCGGTCGCTCGGATCGCCTTGCAGCGCACCCTTGTACACCACGTTCGAGCGGCAGTTGGGCTGGCTGTGGTCGACGAGCAGACGCTGTTCGAGATGCTGTCCGGCGTCGGCGAAGTACAGACCCCACAGTTCGACATCGCCGCCGGGTGCGTCGTAATGGACCACCGGTGACAGGCGGACGAGGTTGCCGCCGAGACTGACCGCGAAGTGGCGCACCACCGCGTCGCGCCCGACCTTGATGTGATGCGCGGCCACATGGACGGCGTCGTCATCCCAGTCGTGCACGTTGACCACGGTCAGTGACGCCTGGTCGCCGACCACGAACTCGACGTTTTCGGCATAGGTACCGCCCCCCTCCTGGTCGAGGACGATCACCGCCCGGGAGAAAGGCTCCAGCCGAATCTGGATGTGCCCGTAGGCGACATCACCCTCACCGGGCCCGGTCACCCGGATGGACACCGGGTCACTCAATTCCACTTCCTTGCCGACGGTCACCACGGTGGCCTCGTCGAATGTCGAATATGCTTGCGCCGCAACCCGATCGAACGGAACGCCACCATCGCCGAGGCGGGGATCGTCACGTTCGACGGTCTCGGCGGTGACGCCGTCGGTGACACCGTCGACGGTCACCTTCGCGATCGCGGTGGCGGTCGCCGTTCCGTCGTGCAGTCCGCGCAGGCGACGGAACGGGGTGAACCGCCACGCCTCCTCGCGGGGGCTGGGAACCTCGAACGCGTCCACGTCGAAGGACGTGAACTGTTCGCCTTTGTTGACCGGGGCGGCCGCATCGGGTGCGGTCACCGGGAGTGTGGGGTCCGCCATCAGCCGACGGCTCCTTCCATCTGCAGTTCGATGAGCCGGTTGAGTTCGAGGGCGTACTCCATCGGCAATTCCTTCGCGATCGGCTCGACGAAGCCGCGCACCACCATCGCCATCGCCTCGTCCTCGGTCAGGCCACGGCTCATCAGGTAGAAGAGCTGATCGTCGGACACCTTGGAGACGGTCGCCTCATGACCCATCGTGACGTCGTCCTCGCGGATGTCGACGTAGGGGTAGGTGTCGCTGCGGGAGATCGTGTCGACCAGCAGCGCATCGCATTTCACCGTCGAGCGGCTGCCGTGCGCACCGTTGTTGATCTTGATCAGGCCGCGGTAGGAGGCGCGGCCACCGCCACGTGCGACCGACTTGGACACGATGTTGCTCGACGTGTTGGGCGCCAGGTGCACCATCTTCGATCCGGTGTCCTGGTGCTGCCCCTCGCCGGCGAATGCCACCGAGAGCACCTCACCCTTGGCGTGTTCGCCGGTGAGCCACACGGCCGGGTACTTCATGGTGACCTTGGAGCCGATGTTGCCGTCGATCCACTCCATGGTGGCGCCGGCCTCGGCCTTGGCGCGCTTGGTGACCAGGTTGTAGACGTTGTTCGACCAGTTCTGGATGGTCGTGTAGCGGCACCGCCCACCCTTCTTGACGATGATCTCCACGACGGCCGAGTGCAACGAATCGGTCTTGTAGATCGGCGCGGTACATCCCTCGACGTAGTGCACGTAGGCACCCTCGTCGACGATGATCAGGGTCCGCTCGAACTGACCCATGTTCTCGGTGTTGATGCGGAAGTAGGCCTGAAGCGGGATGTCGACGTGCACACCCGGCGGGACGTAAATGAACGATCCGCCCGACCACACCGCGGTGTTGAGCGCGGAGAACTTGTTGTCGCCGGCCGGGATCACGGACCCGAAGTACTGACGGAACAGTTCCGGGTGCTCCTTGAGACCGGTGTCGGTGTCGAGGAAGATCACGCCCTGCGCCTCGAGATCCTCGCGGATCTGGTGATACACGACCTCCGACTCGTACTGCGCGGCGACGCCGGCGACGAGGCGCTGCTTCTCGGCCTCGGGGATGCCGAGCTTGTCGTAGGTGTTCTTGATGTCCTCGGGAAGCTCATCCCACGTGGTGGCCTGCTTCTCGGTGGACCGCACGAAGTATTTGATGTTGTCGAAGTCGATGCCGTCGAGTTCGGCACCCCAGTGCGGCATCGGCTTGCGATTGAAGATGCGCAATGCCTTGAGGCGCTGTTCAAGCATCCACTCCGGCTCACTCTTCTTGCCCGAGATGTCGGCGACGACCGCGTCGGACAGGCCGCGCTGCGCACTCGCACCCGCGACATCGGAATCGGCCCAGCCGTATCCGTAGTTGCCCAGCGAGGCGATTGTCTCTTCTTGCGTGAGCGGCGCCGCCTTGTCCGGGGCGGCGACCGAGGGATCGGTGACTGTCATCGCGAAGCCTTTCGACTCGTGGTGGGGCGAGCGGGTGCGGGCTGTGCATCGCTCGTTTGTGCATCTGCGGAGCCCGGTGGGCTCGAGGGGACCGGCGGCGGCGACGTTGCCGATGACCCGTCGGGAGGTGGATCCGGATGAGGCAGTGGTACATGGGTGGTGCAGGCGCAATCGCCGTTGGCGATGGTGGCCAAACGCTGCACGTGGGTGCCGAGGAGTTCGGTGAACACCGCGGTCTCGGCCTCGCACAGTTCGGGGAACTCGGTGGCGACGTGGGCAACCGGGCAATGATGCTGACAGATCTGCATCCCCGAACCGACCTGGCGGGTGTTGGCGGAATAGCCGGCGCCGGTCAGGGCGTCGGCGATGTCGGTGACGGTACCGGCGACGGCGTCGGCGTCAGCCGCCGGAGTCACCTCGGCGACGATGCGCTCGACGCGCTCCCGCGCGAATTCCGACACGGCCGCCGACCCGCCGAGATCGCGCAGCTTGCGCATGGCGGCACCGGCGAGATCGTCGTAGGCGTGCCGCAGTTTTCCGCGTCCGGCGGCGGTGATCTGGAAGAACTTCGCCGGACGACCACGTCCACCGCGATGGCCGAAGGCCGCCGAGGCCTCCTCGACGTCGCCCGCCGCGGCGAGCGCGTCGAGGTGTCGACGGACGCCCGCGGCGCTGATGCCGAGGCGCTCACCGATCTCGCCCGCGGTCAGCGGACCGTCCTCGACGAGGAGATTCACCACTGCCGCCCGGGTTTGACCGTCGGTGTGCACACCGGCATGCGCCGAGTCGGTCGACGACACGACCTCACCGCGCACTGATCCACCTGGCATGGTTTTCACAACACGAGTGTGACGTAAATGATTCCCGGGTTCCAGCAAGGGTGCCCTTAGCGGCGCTCATCACAGTACGACTGCGACCACGATGCGGCCGACGTGGCACACCGTCGTGCGGCGTCGATGACCTTGAGTGGCGATGACCTAGAGTCGTCGTGTGCCAGAAACCACGGTGCTGCGTCGGGCACTGGATTACGTCGGATTGAGCAAACCCGCTCGATCGACGCCACGCGACCCCGACACACGCGGTGGATACGGCGTGAGCATCGCCAAGATGCACGACCGTGAACGTGAGGTCGGGCCACTCGATGCGGCCGAGAACCGACGACTGACCCGCATCAAACTCTTCGGTGCGACGGGCACGATCCTCATGCTCGTCGGTTCCCTGGCCACCGGGCAGATCCCGGTGCTGCAGAATCCCGTGGCCGGTGTCCGCGTGTTGTCACTGCCGTCGCGGATGTGGAGCACCGCGCTGACCCTGTCGATCGGCGGCACCATCATGCTGGTGGTGGCCTGGCTGTTGATCGGCCGGTTCGCCGTCGGCCGGTTCAGTGTCGAGGTCCTGCACGGACGAAGCCCGGAACGCCGCATGACCCGCGCACAGGCCGACCGGACCCTGCTGCTGTGGATCGCCCCGATCGTCATCGCCCCGCCGCTGCTGAGCAAGGACATCTACTCCTACCTGGCGCAGAGTGCGATCGCCTACCGCGGGATGGACCCGTACACGGTCAGCCCGCTGCGCGGACTCGGTGTCGAGAACACCCTGACCCGCTCGGTGCCCAACCTGTGGCGCGACACCCCGGCGCCGTACGGGCCGTTCTTCATCTGGATCGGCAAGGGCATCACCGCGCTGACCGGGGACAACATCACCCTGGCGATCTTCGCGCACCGGATCGTCGCCCTGATCGGCATCGCCCTGATCGTCTGGGCATTGCCCCGACTGGCGCGGCGATGCGGTGTCTCCCCCGTCGCCGCGCTGTGGCTCGGCGCGATGAATCCGCTGGTCATCCTGCATCTCGTCGGCGGCATCCACAACGAGGCCCTGATGCTGGGCATGATGCTCGTCGGTATCGAACTCTCGTTCCAGGCGATCTACGGCGCCGATCCGCTGTGGCCGCCCGGTGCTCGACTGCCCAGCCGGGCGGGCTGGTTGCTCGTCGCGGGCGCGGCCATCATCTCGATGAGTGCGCTGGTGAAATTCACCTCGATCCTCGCGCTCGGCTTCGTCGGAATCGCCCTGGCGCTGCGCTGGGGCGCGACACTTCCGGCGCTGCGACGTGCACCGCCGGGCCAGTGGTGGCCGCGCTCGCGCCGGACCGTTAGGGCACTCGTCGCCTCCGCCGGACTGCTCGCCGTCATTCTCGCGGTGGTGATGGTGCTGGTCTGCCTCGGCACCGGCCTGGGCTTCGGCTGGACCAAGACCCTCTCGACGGGCGCCGTGGTGCGTTCCTGGATGTCCATGCCGACGCTGCTGTCGGTGTCGGCCGGTCGGGTCGGGGTGTTCCTCGGCCTCGGCGACCAGACACAGGCCATCCTCGATGTCGTACGGCCCCTCGGGCAGCTCATCGCCGCGATCTTCGTGGTGCGGTGGATGCTGGCGACGCTGGCCGGCCGGTTGCATCCGCTGGGCGCACTCGGGGTGTCGATGGCCACCGTGGTGGTGTTCTTCCCATTCGTCCAGGCCTGGTACCTGTTGTGGGCGGTCATCCCGCTCGCCGCCTGGGCCACCCGTCCCTGGTTCCGGATCGCGACCATCTCGGTCTCGGCGATCATCGCGATCGTCGTCATGCCGACCAGTTCCAACACCAGCGGCGTCGTCCTCGCCCAGGGCCTGCTCGCCGGTGTGATCATGGTCGCGGTCATGACCGCCCTGTTCTTCGAGGACTGGCCGTGGCTACGCAGGCGACGGCGCAGGTCCGGCGACCGCGCCACCGAGACGACGCCGACCTCGACGTGATCGGCACCGCGTCAACGAGCAAGCGCCGACGGCTGCCGTGGTTTTTTCCCTGCGCCCACGAGGGCATAGTCTGGCCGGTGTGCGCAGCGCGACCCACCCACCGTCGAGCGACGATCCGATGACGGGTCGTCCGCACGATGGTCGCCCGCAGGGCACTCGTCGGGACGGTCTTCGTCAGGACGGTGGTCCTGACGGTGCTGGTCCACACAGCGCGTCCGCGCCGAGGGCCACCGACAACCACGACGTCGAACCCGCCCTGCGGATCCGCGGACTGGTCAAACGCTTCGGTGGACACACCGCCGTCAACGGTCTCGACCTCGATCTCGCCGCGGGAACGGTCCTGGCACTGCTCGGACCCAACGGTGCCGGCAAGACCACGACGGTGGAGATCTGCGAAGGGTTCCAGACCGCCGACGAGGGAACGGTGCGGGTCCTCGGACTCGACCCGACCCGTGACAACAACGAACTCCGCCGGCACATCGGAGTGATGTTGCAGGGTGGCGGGGCCTACCCCGGTGCGCGCGCCGAGGAGATGCTCCGACTGTGCGCCGCCTACAGCGCCGATCCGATCGACCCGGATTGGCTGCTCGACGCACTGGGCCTACGCGACGCGGCCCGCACCCCATTCCGGCGCCTGTCCGGCGGCCAGCAGCAACGGCTCTCGTTGGCCTGCGCCATCATCGGCCGGCCGGAGTTGGTCTTCCTCGACGAGCCCACCGCGGGCCTCGACGCCCATGCCCGGCTGGTGGTCTGGGACATCATCGACCGGCTGCGCGGCGACGGTGCGGCCGTCCTGCTGACCACCCACCTGATGGACGAGGCCGAAAACCTCGCCGACCATGTGGTCATCATCGATCGGGGCCGGGTCGTCGCCGACGGCTCACCGGCCGACCTCACCAGCCGTGGGGCCGAGAACGAATTACGCTTCACCGCGCCCCGCGGCCTCGACCTGACGCTGCTCGAGTTGGCCTTGCCCGAGGGCTACCGCTGTTCGGAGACCGGACCGGGCAACTACCTGGTGCTGGGCACGGTCACGCCTCAGGTGCTGGCGACCGTCACCGGGTGGTGCGCGAAGATCAACGTCCTGGCGACCGATCTGCGGGTCGAGACCCGCAGCCTCGAGGATGTGTTCCTGGATCTCACCGGACGGGCACTGCGATGACCGGCCTGACCACGAATCGATTCCCGGCAGGCACCTTCACGCCCGGCGCCGGCGCGGCGTCCCTGCCCAAGATCCTGGCCGCCCAGACGCGCCTGGAACTGCGCCTGCTGCTGCGCAACGGCGAGCAACTGCTCCTCACGATGTTCATCCCGATCACGCTGCTCATCGGGCTGTGTCTGCTGCCCCTCGACACCGATCTGGGCTCGAGCACCGCCGAACGCGCGGCGACGTTCGTCCCCGCGATCATGACCGTCGCGGTGATGTCCACGGCCTTCACCGGTCAGGCGATCGCGGTCGGCTTCGATCGTCGCTACGGAGCGCTCAAACGGCTGGGGGCGACCCCGATCCCGCGGTGGGGGATCATCGCCGGGAAGTCGTTGGCCGTCGTCGCCGTCGTGGTGATGCAATCGATCATCATCGGCGCGATCGGCGCCTCCTTCGGCTGGCGACCCGGCCTCGCGGGGCTGGCGATCGGTGCGGTCGTCATCGCGATCGGCACCACCGCCTTCTCCGCACTGGGTCTGCTGCTCGGCGGCACCGGTAAGGCCGAGGTCGTTCTCGCGGTCGCCAACCTGCTGTGGTTTGCCATGGTCGGGATCGGCAGCGTCGTCATCATGGAGTCGCGGATCCCCACCGCCCTGTGGTGGATAGCGAGATGCATTCCCTCCGGTGCCCTGACCGAGGCGCTGGAACGCGCCACGCACAGCCAATTCGACGTCTTCGGCGTCGTGGTGCTGATCCTCTGGGCGGTCGTCGGCGGCACCGCCGCCGTGCGCTGGTTCCGATTCGAGTGATCTCATCAACCCCTGACCCGATAATTCTCACAGCCCCCACGACGACCGGACCGCGATGACCACCTTCGACAAATCCACTTCCGACAAATCCGGTGCCACAACGGCCGGCACATCCGACGCCGCGACGACGGCGCCCTCGGGATTCGCTCGGATCCCCGGATTCGGCCGTCCCACCGCGCGTTTCGTCCACCGGTGGGCCGTCGCGCTGCTCGTGGCCAACGTCGGGATCGTCGTCACCGGCGGGGCCGTGCGGTTGACCGGATCCGGCCTCGGCTGCCCCACCTGGCCGCAATGCACCGACGGATCGTTCGTGCCGCATCAGGCGCTCGGCTACCACGGGGTGATCGAGTTCGGCAATCGCATGCTCACGTGGGTGTTGATCGCCATCGCCATCGCCACCTGGGTGGCGGTGTGGCGGCAGGCGTCATCGCAACGCCGCAATCGGGTGTTGGTCACCCTGCTCGCGCTGGGTATTCCGTTCCAGGGGGTCGTCGGCGGCATCACGGTGCTCACCGATCTCAACCCGTGGGTGGTGTCGCTGCACTTCCTGCTGTCGATGCTGCTGGTGTCCGGGGCCACCGTCCTGGTGTTCCGCACCACCCCGTATCCGCGGGAACAGTCACCGGCGGGCCTCGCCTCCCGGACCGGGTTGCTGCTGTCGTGGGCGGTGTATGTGGTGACGTGGGTGGCCATCTACCTGGGCACGGTGGTCACCGGATCGGGCCCGCACGCGGGCGACGCCGAGGCCCCCCGCAACGGCCTGACGCCGTCGCAGACCACCCAGCTGCACGCCGACTCGGTGTTCGTGCTCATCGGGCTGGCCGTGGCCGCGGTGGTGGTCACCCGGGTGATGCGACTCCCCCAGTCCCGCGCCGCACTGATCTACGTCGGGCTGCTGGCACTGCAGGGCGTCATCGGAGTGGTGCAGTACAGCACCGACCTGCCGATCGTGCTGGTGTTGCTGCACATGCTCGGAAGCGCGCTTCTCCTGATCGGAGCCACCTGGCTGGTGCTGTGGTTCGGGCAATCCGAGCGGTCGACCGCCGAAAACGTCACACCCGTCCCGGTTCCCTGACACCCGTGCGGCCCAGAGGACGATCCTCGGCGCCGCACGGGTTCGGAGTACGGACGTGTGGTTCTCAGTACGTCAGAGTATCGCCTGGTTACGCGGCTTCGGGAAACGCTTCTGGTGGGCAACCCAACCGGCCATCTGCCGGTAGTGACCGGGCTTGACGTTCGTCGACGAGGTCAGGTCCCGATCCCATTCACCGATCTCGAGTCCGTCGACGGCCTCGACGACGGCGGCGGCGGTGTCGATGTCGTCGACGACGCGGTCACCGAGAATGCCGCCATCCCGACCGACCAGGGTGATGCGGACACCGGCCGCGCCGATCGGCTGCAGGACGGCCGTCGCCGACCCGCCCTCGCGGGCCACGAACTTCCGGATCGAGGAGACGACCTCGCCGGGCAGTGACGCCTTCGGGGCCGGTGCGGCAGGGGCGGATTCGGGCTGGTCGCTCATGGTTGACGAGCATACCGGCGAGCGGGTCACCGGCGACCATCCCCTCGCCGCGAGTGTGAGCGGAGTCGCTGCCCACCCCGAATCCCGCTCTCACCGTGTACTCCGCCGTGTTCATTGGCACAGTTGAGCAATGTCGAGCATCGAGAACACCGACCGCGAGATCCTCACCTGGGAGTTGAACGGGGTGGCCTGCCGGGAACTGGCCCAACAGGTCGCCGACGACGGATTCGTCCCCGACATCATCCTGGGCATCGCCCGGGGCGGGCTCATCCCGGCCGGGGCGATGGCCTACGCCCTCGACTGCAAACTGATGATCTCGCTCAACGTCGCCTTCTACACCGGTGTCGGCGAGACACTCGCCGAACCCGTGATGCTGCCGTCGTTGCTGGAGAGCAGTGGCCTGCACGATCAAAAGGTCCTCGTCGTTGACGACGTCGCCGACTCGGGCAAGACGCTGGCCCTGGTCGATGACTACTGCGAACATCAGGGGCGCGTCGCCGAGGTCCGCAACGCGGTGATCTATCAGAAGCCGCACACGATCACCACACCCGACTACTTCTGGCGAATCACCGACAAGTGGATCAACTTCCCGTGGTCGGTTCAGCCGCCGGTCACCGGAACGGGGCTCGCCGACTCCTGACGGCATCAACCCGGCCCGAACCGGTGGATCCACCCGCGGTGTAGAAACGAGACATGCGAGCAATCGAGGTCACCCGACATGGCGGTCCGGACGTTCTGAGCTATGGCACCGTCGACGATCCGATCCCCGCTCCGGACGAGGTGCTCGTGCGGGTCGCTGCATCGGGAGTGAACTTCATCGACACCTACCTCCGGCGTGGCCTCTACCCGTCCGCGCCGCCGTACATCCCGGGCAGCGAGGGCGCCGGTGACGTCGTCGCCGTCGGAGCCGACGTCACCGACCTCGCCGTCGGTGACCGCGTCTGCTGGTGTGACACCCCGGCGAGCTACGCCGAACTCGTCGCCGTGCGCGCCGCCCGAGCTGTGCGCATCCCCGACGGCGTCTCCGACCAGGTGGCGGGTAGCTCTCTGCTGCGCGGACTGACCGCGCACTACCTGCTCGACGGGAGCGCCCATCCGTCGGCCGGTGACGCGATCCTCGTCCACGCCGGCGCCGGCGGGGTGGGTCTGATCCTCACCCAACTCGCCAAGCGCAAGGGTCTGCACGTCATCACCACGGTGTCCGGCGACGAGAAGGCCGAGCTCTCCGCGGCCGCGGGCGCCGACCACGTATTGCGCTACGGCGACGACCTCGTCGAACGGGTACGCGGACTCACCGACGGTGCGGGTGTTCGCGTCACCTACGACGGGGTGGGCGCCGACACCTTCGATCAGTCGGTCGCGATTACCGGCATCCGCGGCATCGTCGTCCTGTTCGGCGCAGCCAGCGGACCCGTGCCGCCGTTCGATCTGCAGCGTCTCAACGCGGCCGGATCACTGTCGGTGACCCGCCCCACGCTGGCCCATTTCATCGCCGACACCGAAGAACTGCGGTGGCGGGCATCGGAGTACCTCGGGGCCATCGCCGACGGTCTGGAGGTGCGGGTGGGCCAGCATTATCGGCTGGCCGACGCGGCGCAGGCACATACCGATCTGGAGGGGCGGGTAACCACCGGAACCTCGGTCCTGCTGCCGCGCTGAGCAGCTGCCCCGCTGAGCGGTTGTGCGGGCCCGGCCTCAGAACAGGTCGGCGATGATCGGCAGGTTGACGACGGCGTCGATCGCGAGGCCGCAGAAGAGCACCGCGAGGTACTCGTTGGATTGCAGGAAGATCTTCAGCGGCGTGACCTCGGCACCGTTGCGGGTGTCGCGGTACAGCTTGTGCACCCGGCTGAGGAACCAGGCACCGGCGAGGACCGCCACCGCGGCGTAGATCCAGCTCGCGGCCGGGATCAGCACCAGCGAGGCGATGACCGTGGCCCAGGTGTAGAACATCATCTGCCGGGTCACATACTCGTCGGAGGCGATGACCGGCAGCATCGGCACGCCGGCGGCCTTGTAGTCCTCGCGGTAACGCATGGCCAGCGCCCACGTGTGTGGGGGCGTCCAGAAGAAGATCACCAGGAAGAGCACGATCGGCTGCCAACTGAGCGACCCGGTGACCGCGGCCCAGCCGACCAGGGTCGGCATGCACCCGGCGGCGCCTCCCCACACCACGTTCTGCCAGGTGCGACGCTTGAGGATCAGGGTGTAGATGCCGACGTAGAAACCGATGGTGGCGGTCACCAGCAGCGCGCTGAGCAGGTTCGCGGCGAAGTACAGCACCAGGAACGACGCCACCCACAGCAGCAGGCCGAACACCAGCGCACTTCGGGTCGCGACCGCACGGCGCGCCAACGGACGGCGGGCGGTGCGGCGCATCTTCTTGTCGATGTCGGCATCGGCCACCATGTTCAGGGTGTTCGCGCTCCCCGCGCCGAGCCACCCACCGATCAGGGTGAAGGCGATGACCGCGATGTCAACGTGGCCGCGGGAGGCCTGCAGCATCACCGGGATGGTGGCCACCAACAGCAACTCGATGACCCGCGGTTTGGTGAGGGCGATGTAGGCCATCACGGTCGCGCGGGCGCGGCCGATCAACGAGGCGCTGTCCGCGCCGACCGGCGCAGTGTCGGCGGAGCCCGTGGTGCCGTGGGAGTTCGTGGTGCCGTGGGAGTCCGTGGTGTCCTCGGCGGTCACCCGAACCTCGTCGGGCGCGCCGTCCCGGGAAGCAGGCCGGCGAGGCGCGGGGCCGTGGGATGCGCTGCCGTGGGAGGAGGTGTACCGGGAGGCGGCGGCGCCTTCTCCGCTCGCACGTTCCCCAATCCTCACGTCCACTCCTCGCCTGCCCTGGCCGTCTGTTGTCCGGGTGATCGCGTCACGCTCCCTGCCCGCAGGTACACGGTGGTCCGGTGGAGAACCGACCTGACGTCTCACGCCTCGTGGCACATCCAGGGCAGTTGTCCGACTCCAGAAACACTGCGCCACGGCTACTACACAGCATGGTAGACCGTGTGGTTCTCGATCGAAGAATTGAGTGTCGTCACCGTCGAGTCCCTCGGGTGCCGGGCACCGGTCCGGTCGGGCCGATTACTCTGGGTCAGGTGAGGCCCTGCCGATGTCCACGCACGCCGGTTCCGATCCCGGTGTGTCGGCGCGTCGGCCCCCGGTCACAGCATCACCGCACCCCCTCGCATGCACCCCGATAGCAACAGGAGACGGCACCACCGTGGCTGACACAGACGAGATCCGCGAACTCACCACCGCGGTTCACCCGCAGGACTGGACCGAAGTCGATTCTCGCGCCGTGGACACCGCGCGTGTCCTCGCCGCGGACGCCGTGCAAAAGTGCGGGAGCGGCCACCCGGGCACCGCGATGAGCCTGGCGCCGCTGGCCTACACGCTGTATCAGCGGGTCATGCGCCACGACCCCGCCGATGTCGAGTGGGTCGGCCGCGACCGGTTCGTCCTGTCCTGTGGACACTCGAGCCTGACCCAGTACATCCAGCTCTATCTCGGTGGTTTCGGGCTGGAGTTGCCCGACCTCGAGGCGTTGCGCACCTGGGAGTCGCTGACCCCCGGCCACCCGGAGTACCGCCACACCCGCGGCGTGGAGATCACCACCGGCCCGCTCGGTCAGGGCCTGGCGTCGGCGGTGGGTATGGCGTATGCCGCCCGATACGAGCGCGGCCTGTTCGATCCCGATGCCGCACCCGGCACCAGCCCGTTCGACCACTTCATCTACGTCATCGCCTCCGACGGTGACATCGAGGAGGGCGTCACCTCCGAGGCCTCCTCGCTGGCGGGCACCCAGGAGCTGGGCAACCTGATCGTCTTCTACGACAGCAACCACATCTCCATCGAGGACGACACGCAGATCGCGCTGACCGAGGACACCGCGAAGCGTTACGACGCCTACGGCTGGCATGTACAGCACGTCGAGGGCGGTGAGAACGTGACCGCCATCGAGGCGGCCATCACCTCGGCCCAGCAGGTGACCGACCGTCCGTCGCTGATCGTGGTCCGCACCATCATCGGCTTCCCCGCCCCGGACAAGATGAACACCGGCGGTATCCACGGCTCGGCGCTGGGCGCCGACGAGGTGGCCGCCACCAAGAAGGTGCTGGGCTTCGACCCGGAGAAGGATTTCGAGGTCGCCGACGAGGTGATCGCGCACACCCGCACGCTCGGCGAGCGTGGCGCCGCCGCCCACGCGGACTGGCAGAAGAGCTTCGACGCCTGGGCCACCGCCAACGCGAACCGCAAGGCACTGTTCGATCGCCTGTACGCGCACGAGTTGCCGGACGGCTGGACCGACGCGCTGCCGACCTGGGAGCCGGGCAGCAAGGCGCTGGCCACCCGCGCTGCGTCGGGCAAGGTCCTCTCGGCGTTGGCGCCGGTGCTGCCCGAACTGTGGGGTGGTTCGGCCGATCTCGCCGGTTCCAACAACACCACGATGGACGGCGCCGACTCCTTCGGCCCGACCTCGATCAGCACCAAGTCCTGGTCGGCCAACCCGTACGGCCGTACCCTGCACTTCGGCATCCGCGAGCACGCGATGGGCTCGATCCTGTCGGGTATCGCGCTGCACGGCCCGACCCGCGCCTATGGCGGGACCTTCCTGCAGTTCGCCGACTACATGCGGCCGGCCGTGCGTCTGGCCGCGCTGATGGAGATCGACCCGATCTACGTGTGGACCCACGACTCGATCGGCCTCGGCGAGGACGGCCCGACCCATCAGCCCGTCGAGCATCTCGCCGCGCTCCGCACCATCCCTCATCTCGACGTGGTGCGGCCCGCCGACGCCAACGAGACCGCGCACGCCTGGCGGCACCTGCTGACCCGCCGGGATCATCCGGTCGGGCTGTGCCTGACCCGTCAGGGTGTCCCGGTCCTCGAGGGCACCTCCTTCGACGGGGTGGCCGCGGGTGCCTACGTCCTCAGCGATCCCGAGAGCGACCCGCAGGTCGTGTTGATCGGCACCGGTTCCGAGGTCCAGCTTGCCGTCGAGGCCGAGAAGATCCTGGCGGACAAGGGAATTGCGGCTCGCGTCGTGTCCATGCCCTGCTTCGAGTGGTTCTTTGAGCAGGACCAGGCATACCGCGATTCGGTGCTGCCGCCGTCGGTGCCCCGCGTCTCGGTCGAAGCGGGAATCGCCATGCCCTGGTACCAGATCGTCGGGGATTCCGGGGCGATCGTGTCGCTGGAGCACTTCGGTGCCTCGGCCGACTACAAGGTGCTCTTCGAGAAGTTCGGAATCACCGCCGACGCTGTCGCCACCGCGGCACAGGGCGTTGTCGCCGGCTGACCTGGCCGGGCGAGAAGTCCACACCCACGAGAACCCAGGAGAGAATCGTGACCCAGAACGCCAAGCTCGCCGAACTGTCCGCCGCCGGGGTATCCGTGTGGCTGGACGACCTGTCCCGTGACCTGATCTCCTCCGGCGGCCTGCAGGAGGTCATCGACACCAAGTCGGTGGTCGGCGTGACCACCAACCCGTCGATCTTCCAGGCCTCCATCTCCTCCACACGCACCTACGACGCCCAGATCGCCGAACTCGCGGCGCGTGACGCCGATGTGGACGCCACCATCCGCACCATCACCACCGATGACGTGCGTGCGGCGTGCGACGTGCTCGCACCGGTGTACACCGCGTCGGGCGGCATCGACGGCCGGGTGTCGATCGAGGTCGATCCGCGTCTGGCACACCAGACCGACACCACCGTCGCCCAGGCCGTCGAGCTGTGGAAGATCGTGGATCGGCCGAACCTGCTGATCAAGATCCCGGCCACCAAGGCGGGCCTGCCCGCGATCACCCGCGTCCTCGCCGAGGGCATCAGCGTCAACGTGACGCTGATCTTCTCCGTCGAGCGCTACCAGGGTGTGATGGAGGCCTACCTCGCCGGCATCGAGGCCGCGGCCGAGGCGGGCCACGACCTGTCCGCGATCCACTCGGTGGCGTCGTTCTTCGTGTCCCGGGTGGACACCGAGATCGACAAGCGCCTCGACGCGATCGGCACCCCGGAGGCCGTCGACCTCAAGGGCAAGGCCGCCCTCGCCAACGCCCGGCTGGCCTACTCGGCGTATCAGCAGGTGTTCGAGGTCGAGTCCCGGTTCCCCGAACTGCTCGCCAAGGGCGCCAACCCGCAGCGTGCGCTGTGGGCATCGACGGGTACCAAGAACGCCGACTACCCCGACACCCTGTACGTGAGTGAGCTCGTCGCGCCGAACACCGTGAACACGATGCCGGGCAAGACGATGGACGCCTTCGCCGATCACGGCTGGGTCAACACCGACTCCATCATCGGGACTGCCGCTGCCTCCCAGGAGACGTTCGACGCCATCGCGGCGCTGGGCATCGATCTCGTCGACGTCTTCGCCGTCCTCGAGGACGAGGGCGTGAGCAAGTTCGAGGATGCGTGGAACGAACTGCTCGACGCCACCTCCGAGCAGCTCTCCGCGGCGAAGAAGGCCTGAACGCGTGGCGTCGTCCTCGCAGAGCCCGACGTGGAAGAACCCGTTACGCGATCCCCGTGACAAACGGCTGCCGCGGATCGCCGGACCGTCGAGTCTGGTGATCTTCGGTGTGACCGGGGACCTGGCCCGCAAGAAACTGATGCCGGCCGTTTACGACCTGGCCAACCGGGGTTTGCTGCCGCCGTCGTTCGCCTTGGTCGGCTTCGCCCGACGCGACTGGGACGACGAGCATTTCTCCACGGTTGTCCATGACGCGGTGCGACAGCACGCCCGGACCGGTTTCCGGGAAGAGGTGTGGGAACGCCTCGCCGAGGGGTTCCGCTTCGTGCACGGTTCCTTCGACGACGACGACGCCTTCCTGCGGTTGAAGCAGACCCTCGCCAAGCTCGATGAGGAGCGCGGCACGGACGGCAATCACGCCTTCTACCTGTCGATCCCGCCGAAGGCCTTCCCGACGGTGTGTGAGCAGTTGCAGCGCAGCGGTCTGGCCACCGAACGGGACGACCACTGGCGCCGGGTGGTGATCGAGAAGCCGTTCGGTCACGACCTGGAGTCGGCGAAGGAACTCAACGCAATCGTCAACGCGGTCTTCCCCGAGTCGTCGGTGTTCCGCATCGACCACTACCTCGGCAAGGAGACGGTGCAGAACATCCTCGCGTTGCGGTTCGCCAACCAGCTCTTCGATCCGCTGTGGAGTTCGCACTACGTCGACCACGTGCAGATCACCATGGCCGAGGACATCGGCCTCGGTGGTCGCGCCGGGTACTACGACGGGATCGGCGCCGCCCGCGACGTCATCCAGAACCATCTGCTGCAGCTGATGGCCCTCGTCGCGATGGAGGAGCCGATCTCCTTCGAGCCCAAACAGTTACAGACCGAGAAGATCAAGGTCCTCTCCGCGACGCGCCACATCCTGCCGCTTGAGGAGAACTCGGCGCGCGGCCAGTACGGGCCCGGATGGCAGGGCAGCGAACAGGTCCCGGGTCTGCAGGACGAGGAGGGGTTCGCCGCCGACTCGACCACCGAGACATACGCCGCCATCGCCCTGGAGGTGGACTCACGGCGGTGGGCCGGGGTCCCGTTCTATCTGCGCACCGGCAAGAGGCTCGGACGTCGGGTCACCGAGATCGCGCTGGTGTTCAAACGCGCACCGCACCTCCCGTTCGACAAGACGATGACCGAGGAACTCAGCCAGAACGCCCTGGTCATCCGGGTGCAACCGGATGAGGGGATCACGCTCCGGTTCGGTTCCAAGGTGCCCGCGTCGAGCATGGAGGTCCGTGACGTGAACATGGACTTCAGTTACGGCACCGCCTTCACCGAGGCGTCGCCGGAGGCCTACGAGCGGCTGATTCTCGACGTGCTCCTCGGCGAACCCTCGCTCTTCCCGGTCAACGACGAGGTCGAACTGTCCTGGAAGATCCTTGATCCCATCCTGGCGAACTGGGCTGAATCGGGTAAGCCGGACTCCTACGAGTCGGGGACATGGGGACCGGCCTCCGCCGAGGAGATGATGGCCCGGGCCGGGCGGGCGTGGCGGCGCCCGTGAACACCACGGATTCGACGCAACCGGGAGGACACCGATGATCATCGACATGCAGGAGACCTCGACCAACGAGGTTGCCAAGAAGATGGTGCAGGTGCGTGAATCCGGCGGCGCGATCAGCCTGGGCCGCGTGCTGACGCTGGTGGTGGTCGCCGAACACGGCGAACCGACCGAGGCCGCGATCGAGGCGGCCGTCGACGCGAGCAGTGAGCACCCGAGCCGGGTGATCGTGTTGGCGTGCGGTAGCCGCAAGGGCGAGTCGCGACTCGACGCGCAGATCCGGGTTGGCGGCGACGCCGGCGCCTCGGAGGTGGTGGTGCTGGCGATGCAGGGCCCGCTCGCCGATCAACCGCACAGCGTGGTCACCCCGTTCCTGTTGCCGGACTGTCCGGTGGTGGTGTGGTGGCCGGGTGCGGCACCGGAGAATCCCGCCCGTGACCCGATGGGCCGGATCGGCAAGCGGCGCATCCTCGATGCCAGCAAATCCGCTCATCCGGACACGGTGCTCGAGCGTCGCCTGGCGACCTACTCCCCCGGCGACACCGACCTGGCGTGGACACAGATCACCCATTGGCGCGCACTTCTCGCCTCGGCCATCGACCGTCCGCCGCACACCCCGGTGCAGTCGGTGGAGGTCACCGGTCCGGGCCACTCCCCCGGGATCGACCTGCTCGCGGGGTGGTTGCACTGGGCGTTGGGCGTGCCGACCACCCGCTCGATCGGCAGCTTCGAGGTGCGGTTGTTCCGCGACGAGGGGGCCACAGTGCTCTCCATCGATCAGAACGGCAACGCCGTCATCTCCGTTCCCGGTAAGCCCGACGGCCGGGTGGCCATGTTGTCACGTGATCTCCCGGTCTACCTGGCCGAGGAGTTGCGTCGACTCGACACCGATGAGGTCTACGAGCTGTCGCTGCGTGGTGCCGTCGAGGTCGCCCGTCAGGGGGCTGCGTGATGACCACGGAGACACTGGTTTTCGAGGACAAGGCCACCCTTGTGAGTACGGCCGCGAGGCGGTTCGTCGATCTCGTCACCACCGCGCAGGCGCAACGAGGTGTCGCGTCGGTGGTCCTGACCGGGGGCAGCAACGGGATCGCGATCCTCGCCGCGCTGGCCGCCGACAGCGGTTCAATCGACTGGTCGATGGTCGACATCTATTGGGGGGACGATCGTTTCGTCCCCGCCGACGATCCGGAACGCAATTACGGCCAGGCCGTCGAGGCGCTGCTCGGCTCGGTTCCGGTCGATCCGTCCCGAGTCCATCCGATGGCCCCGTCGGACGGACCCCTCGGCGACGACATCGAGGCGGCCACGGCAGAGTATGCGGCCACCCTCCTGGCGGCCGCCGGCGGGGGCGTCTCCCCGGCCTTCGACGTGCACCTGCTCGGGATGGGCGGCGAGGGACACATCAATTCCTTGTTCCCGCACACGCCGGCCACTGCGGAAACCGAGAGAACGGTTGTGGCCGTGGCGAATTCGCCGAAGCCACCGCCTCGTCGCATCACCCTGACGCTACCGGTGGTCAACCGTAGCCGGGCGGTGTGGTTCCTGGTCGCCGGCGCCGACAAGGCGCAGGCCGTCGCCGCGGCTCATGCCGGTGCCGATCCCGCCGACTGGCCGTGCGCCGGAGCCCACGGGACCGAGGAGACCGTGTGGTTCCTCGATCGCGCGGCCGCCGCGGATCTGCCCGACTGAGGCGGCTGACGGCTCGGTTCACTCCCACCGGAAGAACCGGACGGACAGGGCGCCGAGGACCACCGACCAGGCGAGCAGTGTCAGAAGATAGGTCCACGAAGGCCATCCGCCCTGCGCCGAATCGGTGAGCGCCGCGACCGAGGCGCCGCTGGGTGTCGCGTCGGAGATGGCGCGAAGCCACTCCGGCATGCTCTGTCGCGGCCACCACGGGCCGGCGAAGAACTGCAGCACGAAGAAAAGCACGGTGCCGGCGGCCGCGGCGACCTTGTTGTTGGCGAACACCGCCGCGATCATCATGCCCAACGAGATCATGGCGGCTGCCGAGAACACGACCGCGATTGCGAATCCGAGGAGGTTTCGCGGTACCGCCGCGCCGACGATGCCAGGCATGACGACGATGAGGACCACGACCGCGATCTCCACCGCGAACGTCAGGATGACCTGCGCGATCAGCAGTGCCGCAGGGGTTGCCGGAGTGGTGCGCAGACGCTTGAGGATGCCGCGCTCCCGATAGCGCGTCAATGTGTCGGGCAGGATCTGCACGCTGAGCATCACGGACGAGAACATCACCAGGATCGGCTGGTAGACGGCGAACCAGCTGTTCCCGTCCAGGTACGCCTGGGGCTCTCGGGTCGCCGGGATCGCACCGAGCACCACCGCCGCGACCACCGGCAACACACCCACCCAGACCACCAGCATTGGGTTGCGGCGCATCAAGCGCGCTTCGCTGATCAGCAGTGGACGCAGGCCACGCAAACCGGCACGAGAATGCGCATGTCCCAGAAGGGGGGTGGCGGCCATGCCTCAGCCCTCCCCTCGGTCGGCCTCGACCTGTCGGCCGTCTTCTCGATCGACCACCGCCACGAACGCATCCTCGAGCCCCGCCTGATCGACCCGTAGCCGCATGGCCCGCGCACCCTGGTCGTTCAACGCCAGCACCACATCGGTGACGACCTCGGCGTCACCGACCACTTCGACATGATCGCCGTTGTCAACGGTGACGCTGTGCACCGACGGCAGGGCACGCAGGACCGATACATCGATCGGCGCACTGGGTGTGAATCGCAGTTTCTGCGTCGCCGACACCCGGAGGCCAATCCGTCGGGGGTGTCGAGTGCGACCACCCGGCCGTGATCGATCACCGCCACCCGATCGCAGAGATGCTGGGCCTCGTCCATGAAGTGTGACACCAGCAGGATCGTGGTGCCCCGATCGCGCAGTTCGCGCAGCACCTCCCAGACCGCGCGTCGTGCCCGCGGATCCAGGCCGGTGGTGAGTTCGTCGAGAATGGCCAGCCTCGGCTGACCGATCAAGGCGAGTGCCACCGACAATCGCTGTTTCTGTCCGCCGGAGAGCCGGTGGAAGTAGGAGTCGCGAACTTCGTCAAGTCCCAGCCTGGTCAGGAGCATCCCGGCGTCGGCGGGGTCGCGGTAGAACTGCGCGAACAGATCCAACGCCTCGACGACCCTGATCTTGTCGGGCAGGAGACTTTCCTGCGGTTGGATACCGACGACCTCACGCATTGCCGTCTGATCATCTGCCGGGTCATATCCCAGCACGTCGACGTCGCCACCGTCGCGGACTCGTAATCCGCCGATGCACTCGACGGCGGTCGTCTTTCCCGATCCGTTGGGCCCGAGCAGGCCGAAGATCTCACCCTCGGCCACCCTGAACGAGATATCCAGCGCACCCACATCTCCCGGATACACCTTGCGCAGGTGACGAACGTTGATCGCTACCTCGGCTGCGGCCGGCACCCCGCCAGTCTATGGCAGCTCAGGTCGCCGCCGCCTTCGCCTTCGCCTCCACCGCGACGAGCGGATCGCCATGTTTGACCGAGACTGCACCCTGGGCGATCTTGGTGACCGAGGCGAACTTCTTGGTGTTCATCACCACGACGGGAGTGATCAGCGGATAGCCCGCGGCCTCGATCACCGCACGGTCGAAGGTGACCAACGGTGTTCCGGCGGTAACCTTCTGGCCCGCCTTCACCTTGACATCGAAGCCCTCACCCTTCAGTTGCACCGTGTCGATACCGACGTGGATGAGCAACTCGATGCCGCCGCCGAGGACCAACCCGAAGGCATGGCCGGTCGGTTGCGCCGCCACCACCATGCAGTCGGCCGGCGCGTAGACGGTGTCGCCGGACGGGATGATCGCGGCGCCGCCGCCCATCGTGCCGCCGGCGAAGGCGGGATCGGGGACCTCGGTCAGGGAGACCACCGTGCCGTCCAGCGGCGAACCGATGTCGGTGACGTCGCCACCACCGGTCGGCTCCTTGAGACTCATTGCGGCAGGGTCGGAAACGGACGTGGCACCGGCCGTGGCCGGGGCGGCGGTCGCCGCCTCCCCGGCCGCCTGCACGCCCAGGGCGGAGTCGTCGAGCGGAACGGCGCCGGGCGTCTCGAGGCCTTTCGCGCGGGCGGCCTCGAATTCAGCCTGCTGTTCGGGGGTGCGATATCCGGCCAGGATCACCAGCACCATGGCCGTGATGAAGGCGGCGGCCACCGCGATCCCGTACAGTCCGATCGGGTCGAAGGCAGGGATCGTCAGCAACGAGGTGAATACGAAGGCGTTCGTCTTCACACCGCCGCCCACGCCGATGATCACACCGCCGACCAGACAGCCCACGAGCATTCGTGGATATATTCGTTTGAACCGCAGGTGGATTCCGTAGAGCGACGGTTCGGAGATGCCGCCGAGCAGGCCCGCCGCGAGGGCACCGGTGGCGGTCTGGCGCATCTGTGAATCACGCTCCCGCCACGACAGGTACAGGACGCCGGCGGTGGCCCCGAAGCAGGCGAAGTTCCACGCGCCCATCGGCCCCTGGATGAAGTCGTATCCCAGCGTCTGGATGTTGATGAGCATGATGGCGTTGATCGGCCAATGCAGTCCCAACGGCACCATGAACGGATAGGCCAGCGGGATGACGATCGCGAAGATCAACGGGGAGAAGTCGTTGATGGACTTGAGCAGATCACCCAGGCCCGCTCCGACGTACACCCCGATCGGGCCGATGATGAACGCGGTCAACGGGATCATGATCAGCATCGCGAAGAACGGCACGAAGATCAGTTGCACGTTGGACGGGATGAGCTTGTTGAGCAGCTTGTACAGCGCACCGAGCACCGCGGCCATCAGCAACGGCGGGAAGACCTGGGAACTGTAGTCGTTGACGGTCAACGGCAGCCCGAAGACATCGATCGTCTTGACCGTGAAACCGAAGATCGTGTGCGTGGTGGCGATGTCGGCGAACCCGGTGTACGCGGGCAGCATCAACACGGCCATGATCGCGAAGCCCACCCAGGGATCGGCGTTGACCTTCTTCGACGCGTTGTAGGCGATCATCAACGGCAGGAACACGAATACGCACTGCCAGCACAGGTTGATGAACGTCCACGACGGACTCAGCGTGACGCCCGGTGCGTTCCAGGACGGGATGACGTCCAACGTCGCCATCAGCGACATGAAGGTGATGAACAGCGACGCGCCGAGCAGTGCACCGAGAATCGGCCGGAACGAGTCGGACAGGTACTCGAACAGGGTGTCCAGCCAGGCGGTCTTGCCGCGTGGCCCCTGGGCGCGCGCCGCCGCCTTGATGTCGGCGTCCGATGGGGCACCGACGGTCGCCATCGCCGGCAGGTCCATGATCTCGTTGTAGATCGTCTGCACGCCACCGCCGATGATCACCTGATAGCCGGTGGTCGCCTGCGGCACCGCTCCCAGCACGCCGTCGATGGCCTCGACCCGGTCCTTGTCGACTCCGGAGTTGTCGTGGAGCTGGAAACGCAATCGCGTCGCACAGTGGGTGAGGCTGGTGATGTTCTCCGGACCGCCGACCGCCGCGACGATCTCCGATGCCGATGTTGGGGACATGTCTGCACCTCGCAGTCCGAGAAACGCTGTTCATACCCGGACGCGGGCGGTCCCCCAGACGTCTGCAACCGGCCCTGTGACAGTAGAGCGCCGCGAGACAGCCCGTGACCTACTTCACCAAAATCGCGGTTGAATCGGCACCGTCGGTGCGCACCACCCGGTGGAAGTGCACCGAGCATGCACGAAGAGCGGAGACACCCGTTGCCGGGCGTCTCCGCTCTTCGTCACCTCTGTGTGGTTCTTCGTCACCTCTGTGTGGTTCTTCGTCACCTCTGTGTGGTGCGTGTCCTGGCCGGCCCCTAGCCGCTGTTGCGCAGCGCGGTGGCCAATCCGTTCATCGTCAGCTGGATGCCGCGACGGATGCGCGGCTCGTCGTCGCCGGCACGGAACCTGCGCAGCAACTCCACCTGCAGCAGATTCAGCGGCTCCAGATACGGGAAGCGGTTGTACACCGACCGTTTCAGCGCGGCATTGTCGGCCAGCAGATCGTTGGTCTCGGTGATCTTCGCGTACATCGCGATGGTGCGTTCGTGTTCGTCGACGATCATCCCGAACACCTTGTTGCGCAGTTCCTCGTCGGGAACCAGCTGCGCGTAACGATGCGCCAGGCCCATGTCCGATTTCGCCAGGACCTGCGCCATGTTCGACATGACGGTGCGGAAGAACGGCCACTGCTCGTAGTAGCGGCGCAGGGTCGCCAGCCGCGTCTCGTCGTCGCCGATCCACTGCTCGAAGGCCGAACCCGTGCCGTACCAGCCAGGCAGCATCACCCGCGACTGCGTCCACGACAGCACCCACGGTATCGCCCGTAGATCGGAGATCTTCTCGGTCTGCTTCCGCGAGGCAGGACGCGAACCGATGTTGAGCGCACCGATCTCCGACAGCGGGGTCGAGGTCGTGAAGTACTCGACGAAGCCGGGTGTCTCGTGCACGAGTTTGCTGTAGGCCGAGCGCGCCAGTGCGGCGATCTCGTCCATCGCGGTGTAGGCCTCCTCGGACTCGTCGCCGAGGCCCTCCACATCGAGCAGGGACGACTCGATCGTCGCCGCGAGCAGGGTCTCCAGGTTCCGCTCCGCCGTCACCGGCTCGGCGAACTTGGCGGCGATGATCTCGCCCTGTTCGGTCAGTCGCAACGATCCCTGCACCGCACCCGGGGGCTGGGCCAGGATCGCGTCGTAGCTCGGACCGCCGCCACGGCCGACGGTGCCGCCGCGACCGTGGAACAGGCGCAACCGGATCCCGGCCTTCCTCGCCGCCTCGACCAGGTCGAGTTCGCCGCGATACAGCGCCCAGTTGGCAGCCATGTAGCCGCCGTCCTTGTTCGAGTCCGAATAGCCGAGCATCACTTCCTGCATGTCGGCCTGTGAAGCGACCAGATCCCGGTAGAACGGCAGATCCAGTACCGCCAGCAGGGTTTCGGCACCCTGCTGCAGGTCCTCGATGGTCTCGAACAGCGGCACGATCCGCACCGTGGACACCAGCGAACCGGTCTCGTCGATCTCGATCAACCCGGCTTCCTTGAGCAGGATCATCGGTTCGAGCATGTCGCTGACCGAGGTACACATGCTGATGATGTAGTTCGGCACCGCATGCGGACCGAACTTCGCCACCGCTCGCGCGGCGGCACGCACGATCCCGAGCTCCTTGATGGCCAGCTCGCTCAGATCGGCGTCGGGGCTGGTCAGCGGCCGACGTGCGGTCAGTTCGGCGGTGAGGATCTCCACGCGCTCGGCCTCGTCGAGCGACTTGTAGTCCGGATGTACGCCCGCCCAGGCAAGGAGTTCGGCGATGACATCCTCGTGCATGTCCGAGTTCTGTCGCATGTCGAGCCCGGAGAGATGGAAACCGAAGGTGCGCACCGCCTCCCGCAAGGTCAACAGGCGGTCGTCGGCGATGATGTCATCGCCGGTGGACCGCAGGCCCTCATCGATCACGTCGAGATCGGCGAGCAATTCACCGGCGGTGACGTAGGGCTCGGCGCCGTCGAGCAGGAACAGGTCCGACTGCCGCATCACCTCTTCGCCGAACAGTTCGGTGGCCGTGGCGACGAGGCGAGAGCGGATGTGGCGCAGGGCGCGACGGAACGGCTCGTCGGCGGCGGGGTCCTCCCGCCCGACCCCGGCGAGTTCGTAGATCGGGTCATCGGCCGAGATCAGCCGCGTCGACATGCTCAATTCCTGTGCAAGACTGTGTAATTCATTGAGATGATGACCGACTGCGGTACGCGCGGCCAACGTCGTGGCCATCTCCACGATCTCGGCGGTGACGAACGGGTTGCCATCGCGGTCGCCGCCGATCCAGGATCCCATCCGCAGCATCGGCTCGTCGGCGAGACCGGCGTCGGGGTACGCCGCGCGCAGCGACTCCCGCACCCCGGTGTTGATCGTGGGGATCACGTCGAAGAACGCGGCGTCGTAATACCGCAGCCCGGAACGGATCTCGTCCTGGATGGTGAGTCGCTCAAGCCGGATCAGCGCGGTCTGCCACAGCGTGAGGATCTGCCGGCGCAGCCCCTGAATGACCTCGTCGGCCTCCGACGGTGTCAATTCGGTGCGGTCGCGGTAACGCATCAGTTCGGTGATTCGGTTCTGCGCCTCGAACACCGAACGACGACGTGTCTCGGTGGGGTGCGCGGTGATCACCGGGACGACCGTCGCGTCCGCGAGGGACGCCCCCACCTCGGCGTCGGACAGATCGGCGGCGGCGAGTTTCGCGTAGGTCGCTGCCAGGCTGCTGTCCTGCGGTGGGTCGCCGGCGCGCACGTGGATCGCGCGGCGACGCTCCCGGTGGATGTCCTCGGCCAGGTTGGCCAGCAGGGCGAAGTTGCTGAAGGCGCGGATGACCGGCATCGCCTTGTCGAGGTCGAGATCGGTGAACAGGTCGGCCAGTTCGGCCCGATCGATCTCGGCGCGGCGGATCTTGAACGCGGCCACCCGGGCGTTCTCGACCAGATCGAACACATCGGTTCCCGAGTGCTCCCGCACCATGTCGCCCAGGATCCCACCGAGGAGCCTGATGTCCTCCCGGAGAGGCTCGGTGAGCGCACGGCCCTCCTCGTCCACGGTGATGTGGTCGACGATGGGAATCGAGGGACGCCAACCCGGAGCGCCTGCGGACGGGTTCGATTGAGTCATGGGTGCAAGTATTCCGCGTCGACATCACCGTGGCATCTCGGGACAAGCCTCGTCACACAAACGCAAAGTGGCCCGGTTCCCCCAAGTCGGGAGACCGAGCCACGATGACCAGGCCGATCGCGGCCGGTCGAGCAGATCAGACGGGGCAGATCAGGCGGACAGCTTGATGTCGACGCCGATGCCGATGATGAAGATGAACCAGATGAGGCCGACGAAGATGGTCAGTCGGTCGAGGTTGCGCTCGACCACGCTGGATCCGGACAGACTGGACTGCACGCCGCCGCCGAACAGCGACGACAGGCCGCCACCCTTGCCCCGGTGCAGAAGAACCAGGATCACCAGCAGCACGCTGGTGATGATGAGGCCGATATCCAGCACAGTTTCGAGCACGGCGTAGGAATTCCTCTTCGATCGTCGGTGCGCACATCCCCCGCGGATGCACATCTGGGCAGGCCAGATCACCGTCAACGATGACCCGGCCCGCCCAGTGTACGCGTCGGAACTCCCCGTCAGGGCAGCGGGCCGCCCGCGGCGATCGCCGAGAGCGTCGCGAACTCATCGGCCTTGAGCGACGCCCCACCGACCAGAGCCCCGTCGACGTCGGTCTGACCGACGATCTCGCCGACGTTCTTCGAGTTCACCGACCCCCCGTAGAGCACGCGGACCGACGCGGCGGTCGACTCGTCGGCGATCTCCGCCAGCGCTGCTCGCACCGCGGCACACACCTCCTGTGCGTCGGCGGCACTGGCCACCCGCCCTGTGCCGATCGCCCAGACCGGCTCGTAGGCGATGACGACCTTGCCGATGTCCTCGGCCGACAGCCCCGCCAGCGATCCCTTGAGCTGGGTGACGTTGTAGGCCACATGCTCGCCGGACTCGCGGATGTCGAGTCCCTCACCGATGCACACGATCGGGGTCAGACCGTGCTTGAGTGCCGCTTTGGTCTTGGCCAGCACGACCTCGTCGGTCTCGGCGTGCATGGTGCGGCGCTCGGAGTGCCCGACCACCACGAAGGTGCATCCCAGCTTGGCCAGGAACGCCCCACTGATCTCACCGGTGTAGGCACCCGAATCGTGTTCGGACAGATCCTGCGCACCGTAGGTGAGCAGCAACTTGTCGCCGTCGACGACAGTCTGTACCGATCGGATGTCGGTGAACGGCGGGATCACCGTCACGTCGACCTTCTCGAAGTACTTGGCCGGCAACGCAAATGCGATCTTCTGAACCAGCGCGATGCCCTCGAGGTGGTTGAGGTTCATCTTCCAGTTGCCGGCGATCAGGGGTTTGCGGGCGCCGGGAGCCAAGCGAGCGGGCCCTGTTGATTCGCTCATGATTCCAGCACCTTCAGACCGGGGAGTTCCTTGCCCTCCAGGTATTCCAGCGACGCTCCGCCGCCGGTCGAGATGTGTGAGAAGTCGTCGTCGGGGAGCCCGAGGGTCCGCACCGCCGCGGCCGAGTCACCGCCGCCGACCACCGAGAACGCGCCGCCGGCGGTCGCCGCGGCGATCGCCTCGGCCACGCCCTTGGTGCCCGCGGAGAACTTCTCGAACTCGAATACGCCCGACGGGCCGTTCCAGAAGATGGTCTTGGCGCCGGAGAGCAGCGCGGCGAAGCGCTTGACCGACTCGGGACCGATGTCCAGGCCCATCCAGCCGTCGGGGATGGCGTCGACGGCCACCGTGTCGGATTCGGCGTCGGCGGCGAACTTGTCGGCCACCACCACGTCGACCGGCAGGTGGATCACGTCGCCGAACCGCTCCAGCAGGTCCTTGCAGACGTCGATCTGATCCTCCTGCAGCAGCGACGATCCGACCGAATGCCCTTGCGCGGCAAGGAAGGTGAAGGCCATCCCGCCGCCGATCACCAGGGTGTCGACCTTGGGTGCCAGCGCCTCGATGACGCCGAGTTTGTCCGACACCTTGGAGCCGCCGAGAACGACCGCGTACGGACGGTCCGGATCCTCGGTGAGCGTCGAGAGCACCTTCACCTCGGCTGCCACCAGTTCACCCGCGTAGTGCGGGAGCAGCTTGGCGACGTCGTAGACCGAGGCCTGCTTGCGGTGCACCACTCCGAAACCGTCGGACACGAAGGCACCGTCGTCACCCACGAGTTCGACGAGCGCCTTGGCGAGGGATTCCCGTTCGGCCTCGTCCTTTGAGGTCTCCCGCGGATCGAACCGGATGTTCTCCAGCAGCAGCACGTCGCCGTCGGTCAGCCCCTCGGCGCGGGCGAGCGCGTCGGACCCGACCACGTCCGCGGCGAGTTGGACGTTGCGGCCCAGTTCCTCACCGAGGCGCGCGGCCACCGGCGCCAATGAGTACTTCGGATCCGGTTCGCCCTTCGGCCGGCCGAGGTGAGCGGTGATGATCACCTTCGCCCCGGCTTCGATGAGCGCCGTCAGCGTCGGCAGAGAGGCGAGGATGCGGCCCGGATCGGTGATCGTCGATCCGTCCAGCGGGACGTTGAAGTCCGACCGAACCAGCACCCCGCGACCCGAAACGCCTTCGGCCAGAAGGTCTTTCAGAGTGGGTACACCCATTGCAGCGTTACTCCGTTGAGGTTGTGGACGTGTCGATCAGAGCGACTTGCCGACCAGGCCGGACAGGTCCACGAGGCGGTTGGAGTAGCCCCATTCGTTGTCGTACCAGGAGACGGCCTTGACCTGATTGCCGATGACCTTGGTCAGGCCCGCGTCAAACAGCGACGAGTGCGGATCGGTGACGATGTCGCTGGAGACGATCGGTGCGTCGTAGTACTTGAGAATGTTCTTGAGCGGCCCGTCGGCGGCGGCCTTCATGGCGGCATTGATCTCGTCGGCGGTCGCGGACTTCTCCAGGATCGCCGTGAGGTCGGTCACCGAGCCGGTCGGGATCGGCACGCGCAGTGCGTAACCGTCGAGCTTGCCCTTGAGTTCCGGCAGCACCAGGCCGATGGCCTTGGCCGCACCGGTCGAGGTGGGCACCACGTTGATCGCGGCGGCGCGCGCACGGCGCAGATCCTTGTGCGGACCGTCCTGCAGGTTCTGATCCTGGGTGTAGGCGTGCACGGTGGTCATCAGACCGGAGACGATGCCGAACTCGTCGTTGAGAACCTTGGCGAACGGCCCGAGGCAGTTCGTGGTGCACGACGCATTGGAGATGATGTTCTGGCTGCCGTCGTACTTGTCGTCGTTGACGCCCATGACGATGGTGATGTCCTCGCCGCTGGCGGGGGCGGAGATGATGACCTTCTTGGCACCGGCATCGATGTGGCCCTTGGCCTTCTCCGCCGCGGTGAAGATACCGGTCGACTCGACGACGACGTCGACACCGAGGTCTCCCCACGGGAGGGCGGCCGGGCCTTCCTTGACCTCGAGCGCCTTGATGCGCTGGTCGCCGACAACGATGAAATCGCCGTCGAGCGAGACGTCCTGCGGCAGGCGTCCCAGGATGGAATCGAACTTCAGCAGGTGAGCGAGAGTCGCATTGTCAGTGAGGTCGTTGACTGCGACGATCTCGATATCGGTGGTGCCCAAAGCCTTTTGCGCCTCTACGGCACGGAAGAAGTTGCGGCCGATGCGGCCGAATCCGTTGACGCCTACCCGAACAGTCACTTGATCGCTCCTTAGCGTTGGTCTCGGCGAGGACGAGGCGCCCGCGCCGCTCCGGTGGGCCGGTCCGCTCCTGGCAGACCGACGTCACCATCAGCCTAGTGGGACGCCCAATCGATGGCAGCCCGACGGGTCGATTAACGCTGCCCGGCCCGGTGGGGTGATCGCCTGGGTCCGGCGTCGCCTCACTCGTCCTCGAGCAGTTCCGAGGTGACCGCGGACTCGGTGTCCGGGAGGCCCTCGGCGTGTGCCTTCTTGTCCGCCGTCGACAACAACCGCCGAATCCGGCCAGCGACCGCATCCTTGGTCATCGGCGGGTCGGCGAGCTGGCCCAGTTCCTCCAGCGACGCCTGTCGGTGTGTGATCCGCAGATGTCCGGCCGCGGCGAGATGGTCGGGCACCTCGTCGCCGAGGATCTCCAGGGCCCGTTCCACCCGGGCGGCCGCGGCCACCGCGGCCCGCGCCGAACGACGCAGGTTCGCGTCGTCGAAGTTGGCGAGCCGGTTGGCCGTCGCGCGCACCTCACGGCGCATCCGTCGCTCTTCCCAGATCAGCCGGGTGTCGTGGGCACCCATCCGGGTGAGCAGCGCCCCGATGGCCTCGCCGTCGCGGATCACCACGCGGTCGGCCCCGCGGACCTCCCGGGCCTTGGCCGACACCCCGAGACGTCGGGCGGCACCGACGAGCGCCAGCGCCGACTCCGGGCCGGGGCAACTCACCTCCAGCGCCGAGGAACGTCCCGGCTCGGTCAGTGAGCCGTGCGCCAAAAACGCTCCGCGCCAGGCGGCCTCGGCATCGGCGACGCTGCCGCCGACCACCTGGGCGGGTAGCCCGCGAACCGGCCGGCCGCGCAGGTCGAGCAGTCCCGTCTGTCGGGCCAGACCTTCGCCGTCGTTGGTGACCCGCACGATGTAGCGGGCGGTCTTGCGCAGACCGCCGCCTCGCAGGACGTGCACCTCGGAGGTGTGTCCGTACAGATCGTGGATCTCGCGACGGAGGCGCCGGGCGACGTTGCCCATGTCGACCTCGGCTTCGACGACCACGCGACCACCGACGATGTGCAGTCCTCCCGCGAATCGCAGTAATGCCGACACCTCGGCCTTACGCGGGTTCACCTGCGTCACGGTGAGCCGACTCAACTCGTCCTTCACCGCAGCAGTCATCGCCACCGGTCCCTGGCCTCCTGTCATCGACTCACACCCACACCGGCCGCACTCACGACCGCCCCCCGTATTGCCGCCCGCCCCCGCATTCTCGTCCGCACAGCCTATCGGCTGAGTTCACGTAAGCACAGTTGCTTCACCAGGGCAGCGACTTTGACCGGGTCATGGACGTGGCGTCCCGGCACGGCGAGATCACCCACGTCCACGGTCGCGCCGAACTGTGCCGCCGCACGTTCGAGGTGTTCCCGCTCCCGGCCGGCCGGCACCGAGGCCTCGTCCACGACGACGTGATCGATCCGCAGCGTATCGGCATGTGCATGCAACACGTGCAGGTGCCGCTCCACCGAGAAACCGGGCGTCTCGCCCGGCTCGGGCGCCAGGTTGACGAACAGGATCTTGCGGGAGTTGCTGCGCCGCAACGCATCCAATTGATCAGGAACCAGCACATGCGGGATCACGCTGGAAAACCAGGACCCCGGGCCGAGTACCACCAGATCTGCCTCGTCGATCGCGGCCAGTGCCGGTTCACACGCAGGCGGATCGTTGGGTATCAGCCGCACCCGACGTACCTTGCCCGGTGTGGTGGCAACCGCGACCTGCCCACGGATCACTCGCGAGATCCGCGGATCCGATTCCAATCCCGAGACATCCGCCTCGATCTCGAGTGGCACCGCCGACATCGGCAGGACGCGGCCGCCCACGTCGAACACCCGCATCATCTCATCGAGCGCGGTCACCGGGTCGCCGAGAACTTCGGTCAGCCCGGCCAGCAACAGGTTGCCCACCGGGTGACCTGCCAGCGCCCCGTAGCCACCGAACCGGTGCTGCAGTGCCTCCGCCCACAATTCGTGCCGGCGCCGACCCTCGGCCCGATCACCGTCCGACGACATCTCCTCGAGTGCTGCGGGGGCGCACATCAGGGCCGCGATCGCCATCCGCAGATCGCCCGGCGGGATCACGCCCAACTCGCCACGCAGCCGCCCCGATGAGCCGCCGTCATCGGCGACGGTGACCACCGCGGTGATATCGGGACTCAGGTAGCGCATCGCCGTCAACGTCGCATACAGGCCGTGCCCGCCGCCGAGCGCGGCGATCTTCATCGACGTCATTCGCGTCCCAGATCCCGATGCATCACCCGGACGTCGTAGCGGGCCGCGCCGCCGTCGTCGGCCAACGCCCGAAGATGGCGGGCCAACTCCTCGGCAATGGCCACGCTGCGGTGCTTGCCACCCGTGCATCCGATACCGATCGTCATGTAACGCTTACCTTCTCGCAGATAGCCCTTGCCCACCACACCGATCAACTCGGTGTAGAGATCGACAAATCGTCCGGCTTCCTCCTGACCGAGGACATAGTCGCGGACCGGCGCGTCGCGGCCGTTGAGTTCTAGGAGTTCGGCGACCCAGTACGGGTTGGGCAGGAACCTGACGTCGGCGACCAGGTCGGAGTCGATCGGGAGACCGTACTTGAATCCGAAGGACTGCACCGCCACGCTCAACCTGGAGTTGGCGTCGTGCGGATACGAGTCCTCCACCACCTCACGCAGTTTCGCCACGGTCAGCGAGGAGGTCTCGACGACGAGGTCGGCGGTGTCCTTGATCGGCGCCAGGATCACCCGCTCCCGCGCGATGCCCTCGATCAGGGTTTCACTGCCCTGCAGGGGATGTCGGCGACGAACCTGTTCGAATCGGCGGACCAACACCTGATCGGAGGCGTCGAGAAACAGCACCCGCGTCTGCGTTCCCGATTCCTCGAGTACCGAACGCAGGGAACGAACCTCATCGCCGAGCGATGAATCGGTGGCGCGCAGCACCATCGCCAGACGCAGGATGGGCGGGTCGCTGTCACGCACGACGTCGACCATCGTCGAGATCAGCGCCGGCGGCACGTTGTCGGCGACGTACCAGCCGTCGTCCTCGAGCACATTGGCCACCGTCGAACGCCCCGCGCCCGACATGCCGGCCACGAACAACACCATCAGAGAGTCGCCGTCGTCGTTGCTCATGGATACTCCACTCACTCGCTGGTGGTCTGCGGGCGCTGGGCCCGCCTGATCATTGCCGGTCGTCATCGGGTGCTGCTCGCTTCCGGGGTGCTGTGTTCGACATTGTGGTTCGGACCGGGCTGTTCGGGAGCTCCGGAGGTGACACCGACCGTGGCCGGATCAGCAGTGTCTGGACGGGCCGTGACGTCGGTGGACGCGGGCTCCGACTCGGTGGTGTCGGCGGCCAGCGCGTCGTGCACCACGGTCGCGGTGGTGACACCGATCCCGGGGACCTGGGCGATGTCATCGACCGAGGCCTCCCGCAGACGCGCCACCGAACCGAAGTGGGTGACCAAGGCGTTGCGCCGGGTGCGGCCGAGACCGGGCACGCCGTCGAGGACCGACTCGGTCATCCGTCTGCTGCGCTTGCTGCGATGGAAGGTGATCGCGAACCGGTGCGCCTCGTCACGGACCCGTTGTAACAGGAAGAGCGCTTCGCTCGACCGTGGCAGGATGACCGGTTCGTCGTCGCCGGGAACCCAGATCTCCTCTAGTCTCTTGGCCAGGCCGATGACCGCGACGTCGGTGACGCCGAGTTCGTCGAGGACCGCCGCGGCGGCGTGTACCTGGGGCGCGCCACCGTCGACGACGAAGAGGTTGGGCGGATAGGCGAAACGCCTGGGCTTGTGGGTATCCGGGTCGATTACCTGCGAAGCGACACCCTGCTCCTGATCGGCTCGATGCCGCAGGAAACGACGCCGGGTGACCTCGGCGATGGAGGCCACGTCGTCGGAGCGGCCTTCCCCGGCCGCCTCGCGGATCGAGTAGTGGCGGTAGTCCGACTTGCGGGGCAGTCCGTCCTCGAACACCACCAGCGACGCGACCACGTCGGTCCCCTGGACGTGGCTGATGTCCACGCATTCGATGCGCAGCGGCGCCTGATCCAGGCCGAGGCCCTCTTGGAGTTCGGTCAACGCCGCCGATCGCGTGGTCAGATCACCCGCGCGACGTAACTTGTGCTGCGCCAGGGCCTCTGACGCGTTGCGTTCGACCGTCTCGAACAGGGCCTTCTTGTCACCACGCTGCGGCACTCGCAGGCTGACCCTGCTGCCCCGCAGGTCGGAGAGGAACTCGGTGAGCTCATCGACCTCGGCAGGCACGGCGGGGACCAGCACTTCACGCGGAACCGACTCCCCGCGGGCACGGTCGGAACCGACGGATACGGTTGCGTCGAGATCGACCTGCGCACCATAGAACTGGGTGAGGAACTGCCCGACCTGCTCGCCGAGCGAATCGTCGTCGGACTTCTCGACCACCCATCCCCGTTCACCGCGGACACGTCCGTCTCGGACGTGGAAGATCTGCACCGACACCTCGAGGTCGTCGCCGACCATGGCGATGATGTCGGCATCGGTGCCGTCACCGAGGACCACCGCCTGCTTCTCCATCGCCCGCCGCATGGCGCCGAGGTCATCCCGCAGTCGGGCCGCGCGTTCGAAATCGAGTTCCGTTGCCGCCGCGGTCATCTCGCGTTCCAGACGTTTCATCATCTGGTCAGTGCGGCCGGCGAGGAAGTCACAGAAATCGTCGACGATCTCGCGGTGTTCGGTGGCGGAGACCCGCCCGATGCAGGGCGCGGCGCACTTGTCGATGTAGCCGAGCAGGCACGGGCGATCGATTTGTCGGTGACGTTTGAACACCCCGTTCGAGCATGTCCGCGCGGGAAAGACCCGCGTCAGCAGGTCGACGGTCTCACGGATGGCCCACGCATGTGAGTACGGCCCGAAATAGCGCACGCCGCGTCGCCGGGGACCGCGGTAGACGAACAGCCGCGGATACTCCTCGTTGAGGGTGACCGCGAGCATCGGATAGCTCTTGTCGTCGCGGTAACGGACGTTGAAGCGCGGATCGAATTCCTTGATCCAGTTGTACTCGAGTTGGAGTGCCTCGACCTCGGTGCCGACGACGGTCCACTCCACCGATGCGGCCGTCGTCACCATCTGCCGGGTACGCGGATGCAGCGACACGATGTCGGCGAAGTAGGAGGTCAGCCGCGACCGCAGATTCTTGGCCTTACCGACGTAGATGACCCGCCCATGGGTATCGCGGAACTTGTAGACGCCGGGATCGGTGGGAATCGTCCCGGGCGCGGGACGGTAGGTACTCGGGTCGGCCACCACTCCAGGCTAGTCGTCCGTCCCGACAGGCGGGTCGCTCACTCGTCGCGCGGCCCCGACATGTCGGTCCAGACCCTCAATCCATCGGTCGAGCCGTGCGGAGCGCTAGCGTTGGCCGCCGCACTGAGCTCCGCCGACACAAAACCCCTGTCCGCCGGGCCGAGCTTGCCGTGGTCGAGGTCGAGACCCGGTGAGACAAGACTGAAACCCTGTCCACCCCAACCTCATCGGGCCATACACACCCTGCGGATAGAAAACACTTGCGAGTGGCGATGGGAGTCCATACGAGAACATATACGCCGCAACGGCTTTCTCGGGGGGAGGTGACATCAGCATGACAGACACCACCGACACTCCCCCTATGTCACGACCACTGCAGTTGATGCATCAACTCTCCGAGATCTTTGATGAGTTGGCCGAGACTCCGATGACCGCCTGCTCGGACCTCGAGGTGGTAGGGGCGGCGACACGCGGCGGCTATCGCTCCGGACCGGCTCGAACCAGCAGATCAGGGTACGCTCGCCGACCCACGTCGACTCGGCCAACCAGGTTGGGCTCTGGCTTCTTATCGAGTAGACCTGCGGTAGCGCTGTTCGATCTGGCGATAGCGCTCCATCGCGGCGACGGCGCGCTCACCATCCCCCGCCTGGATCGCGAGGACGGGCACGTGCTCATCCGCAGGAAGCTCGAGTTGGCCGCCGAACCCCTTGTCGGGGTAGGTCAATCCACGCACCTGATCCCAGGTGAAGAGTCGCTCGGTGGCGAGATTGCGAACCGACACCCCCCTGCTGCCCACTCGTAGCCGAGGTCTGGTGAGCAACATGCACGCACCAGCGATCACGATGCCGATGGTGATCACGGCGGCCTGATCCGACCAGCCGATGTTGTCGGGGCCGGTGTTGGAGATGGTCAGCAACAGCCCGAAGGTGATGTGGATGATCAGGACCACGACGGCGGCCGCGACCGCGATGACAGCGAGCCGACGCGAACGGTAGTCCATGTCCCACTCCGCGCTGCCGGTATCGGATTGGCCGGTCATCTTGGTATATCCGAGGTTTCGCGCCGCATCACTCACGAGGAGACGCCGGTACGCAGCGACCGCAAGGTCAACGCCGACGCCAACGCCGCGGTGGTGGCCTGAGCTCCCTTGTCCTCCTTGGAATCCGGGAGTCCGGCCCTGTCGAGGGCCTGTTGTTCGGTGTTGGTGGTGAGCACGCCATTGCCGACCGGTGTCGACTCGTCCAACGAGACGCGGGTCAGACCGGCGGTGACCGCGTCGCAGACGTAGTCGAAATGTGGTGTCTCACCCTTGATCACGACACCGAGGGCGACCACCGCGTCGTGGGTTCGGGCCAGTGCCTGCACGATCACGGGCAGTTCGATCGCCCCGGCGACGTGCACGATCGTGGGGTCGGTCACGCCATGCTGCTCGGCGGCACGAACGGCTCCGTCGAGCAGTGCGCGGCAGATCGTCTCATGCCATTGCGAGGAGACGATCGCCAGTCGCAGTGCGCCCGCATCGCCGAGGTCGAGGGTGGGTTCGCCGTGACCGCTCACGCGAGATCCCCGTCCCCGGCCGCCGCCGGCGCCTCCCAGGTGTCCAGCCCGGTCAGATCGTGACCCATCCGGTCGCGTTTGGTCTGCAGGTAACGCAGGTTCTCCTTGTTGGCACGTACCGGCATCGGGACCCGTTCGACGATATGCAGTCCGTAGCCGTCCAGGCCGACGCGCTTGGCCGGATTGTTGGTGAGCAGACGCATCGACGACACACCGAGATCGACAAGGATCTGAGCGCCGAGACCGTAGTCGCGGGAGTCGGCGGGCAGGCCGAGTTGCAGATTGGCGTCGACGGTGTCGGAGCCGGCGTCCTGCAGCTGATAGGCCTGCAGCTTGTGCAGCAGACCGATGCCACGACCCTCATGCCCGCGCATGTAGAGGACGATGCCGCGTCCCTCGTCGGCGACCATCTCCATTGCGGCGTCGAGTTGCGGACCGCAATCGCAGCGCAGTGAGCCGAACACGTCACCGGTGAGACACTCCGAGTGCACCCGCACCAGCACATCGCTGCCGGTGCCGTCCTCGCCGGCGATGTCGCCCTTGACGAGCGCGATGTGCTCGACGTCGTCGTGGATGCTGGTGTAGCCCACGGCCCGGAAGTCCCCGTGGCGGGTGGGGATTCGCGCATCGGCCACACGAACGACGTGCTTCTCGTGGCGGCGACGCCAGGCGATGAGGTCGGCAATCGAGATCAGTGCGAGGTCATGTTCGTCGGCGAAGATCCGAAGCTCGTCGGTCTGGGCCATCGCGCCTTCGTCCTTTTGCGACACGATCTCGCAGATGACACCGGCGGGGGTGAGTCCGGCCAGCCGGGCCAGGTCGACCGCGGCCTCGGTGTGGCCGGGACGGCGCAACACACCGCCTTCCTTCGCACGTAACGGCACGACGTGACCCGGCCGGGTGAAGTCCGCGGGCCCGGTCGTCGGGTCGGCGAGCAGGCGCATCGTGACCGAACGGTCGGCGGCGCTGATACCGGTACCTATGCCCTCCTTCGCGTCGACGGTGACGGTGTAGGCGGTGCCGTGCTTGTCCTGATTGATCGAGTACATCGGCGGCAGACCGAGCCGATCGCAGTCCTCACCGTCGAGCGGGACACACAGATACCCGGAGGTGTAGCGCACCATGAACGCCACCAACTCGGGGGTGGCCTTCTCCGCGGCGAAGATCAGGTCGCCCTCGTTCTCGCGGTCCTCGTCGTCGACCACGACGACCGCCTTGCCCGCGGCGATATCGGCGATCGCACGTTCGACCGTGTCGAGTTGGACTCTCTCGGTTGTGGTGTCACTCATCACTTCGCCTCTGTCTTGCTCTGTGTTCGGTCTTCGTGTTCTGGGCGCTCTGCAGTCGCTCAACGTATTTCGCGATGACATCGACTTCGAGGTTGACCACAGCGCCCACCGATGCGGTACCCAGGTTCGTTTCCTGCAACGTTGTCGGGATCAGCGAAATTTCGAACCAGTCACCGGTGTCGTCGACACCGACGGCGGACACGGTCAGGGACACCCCGTCGACGGTGATCGAACCCTTCTCGACGAGGTAGCGACTCAGATGCGAATCCATGCCGATCCGTACGACCGTCCAGTTCTCTGACGGGCTGGTGGCCCGGATGGTGCCGGTGCCGTCCACATGTCCCTGGACGATGTGCCCACCGAATCGGCCGCCCGCGGGCATGGCGCGTTCCAGGTTGACGGGACTGCCGGGCTCGAGTCGGTCCAGCGAACTGCGGTGCAGGGTTTCGGCCATCACGTCGACGGTGAACTTCTCGTCGTCGTATTCGACCACCGTCAGACAGACACCATTGACGGCGATGGAGTCGCCGAATCCTGCGTCGGAGGTGACCAGCGGGCCACGGATGGTGAGTCGGGCGGCGTCGGTGAGGTCGTCACGACCGACGAGTGAACCCAATTCTTCGACGATGCCGGTGAACACCTGCTCCTCCTGTCGACCTTCACTCGGGAGCGGACAGGACGGCGCCGGTCGCCGTCATGTTCTCTCGCATCCGGACTGTGACCGTCGGCTCCGGAATCACACCGGAATCTGCTGACCCCGTCGGTGAGACGGGCGCTCGCGGGCTCGGTGCCGCAACTGCGACGCCATCACCGCCGGTGGGGAGTTTCACCCCGCCCCGAGAACGTACGACATCGACGCTAGCACGTGGGAAAACGCCGAACCAGTACGCCGGTCCACTTACGGTTCTCGCCGGGGTCGGGCGGGTAACATCACGCCGTGGATTGTCCCGGGCCGCTGCAGTCGGCCCGGCACTCGAGAAGGGCAACGCGAACATGGCCGATCCCAGAACGACGACGTCTCCCGGTGCGTCGCGACGCTCCCCCGGAAACGTGGTTGCCGGACTGCTGAAACGCTTTTGGCTCCCGCTGATCCTGATTGTTGCCGCGGTGATCTTCATCGCCCAGAACACCCAGCATGTCAGCGTCGACTTCCTGTTTCTGCAGATCAGTTCCTGGCTGTGGTTGATCCTCACGATCGTCGCCGTCGGCGGGGTGCTCGCCGGGTGGATTCTGGGCCGCAACGGAGCGCGAAAGAAGTCGGACTGACACCCGGCGGGCTTCGTCGTGAGGCGGCCCGGACCGGATCGGTGCGACGACTCAGTTCGACAACCGCGGACAGCGGCAGGTCAGCAGGATGTCGTCACCCAGTCGTTCGATTCCGTCGAGTCGCAGTCGGGTCGCATCCGACAGGGTGGTGACCGCGTCGCTGTGCACCGCTGACGCCCCGGCACCGAGGACGGTCGGGGCGAGGTAGGCCTCCACCTCGTCGACGAGGCCGGCGTCGAGGAACGCCCCGATGATGCGGGGACCGCCCTCCACGAGCACCCAGGTGGTGTCATCGAGTGCGGCGAGAACCTGCTCCGGGTCGTGGGTGTGGACGTGGCGGAACTCACCGAACGGACGGCTGATCGCCGCACCGTCCGGAATCTCTCTGTGCCCCACGGCAACCCGGATCGGCTGCCGGTCGGAGAGGGAGCCGTCGGGCAGGCGTGCCGTCAACGCGGGATCGTCGGCGAGCACGGTGCCGGTGCCGACGATGATGGCGTCGATCTCGGCGCGCTGCCGGTGCGCTCGGGCCCGGGCGACGCCACCGGTGATCCACCGACTCGTTCCGTCCGGGGCGGCGATGCGGCCGTCGAGGGTGGCAGCGATCTTCGCGGTCACCAGGGGCCTGCCGTACTGCTGCCGAAACAGCCATCCGCGCAACGGGCCCGACCGTGCGGCCGCTTCGCCGACGGCGTCGATCACCTCGACGCCCGCGGCGCGTAAGCGGTCGGCGCCACCGGATGCGGTGGGATTCGGATCGGCGACCGCGTAGACGACCCGACGCACGCCTGCCTCGATGAGCGCCACGGCGCACGGCCCGGTGCGGCCGGTGTGGTTGCACGGTTCGAGTGTGACCACCGCGGTCGCGCCGCGGGCGGCCTCACCCGCCGCCCGCAATGCCATCACCTCGGCGTGCCCCTCGCCGGCGCGTTGGGTGTGGCCGCGCGAGATCTCGGTGCCGTCGTCGGCGATGATGAGCGCCCCGACCGCCGGATTGGGTCGGGAAAGACTCAGCGCCAGAGACGAATAGGCGATCGCGTCGGCCATCGCCGCGTCGAGGACGGTCATCGGGGGCGCCATGGCGTTGCTCGCGGCTAGTCGACGCGCGCTGCGGCGGCCTTCTCGCGGAGCGCCGCCACCGCAGCTCCGGCATCCTCGGCTCCGTAGACCGCCGACCCGGCGACGAAGCAGTCGACGCCGGCCTCGGCCGCCTCGGCGATCGTGGCGTCGGCGATGCCCCCGTCGATCTCGACGAGCAGGCGCAGATCGCCGGAGTCGATGACCTTGCGGATCTCGCGGACCTTGCCGAGCACCTCGGGCATGAACTTCTGACCACCGAACCCGGGTTCCACACTCATCACGAGCAGGGTGTCGAACCCGCGCAGAATCTCCAGGTAGGGATCGAGCGGCGTGCCGGGCTTGATGGCCAGCCCGGCCTTTCCACCGACAGCGCGGATGTCCTTCGCGACCGAGACCGGGTCGTCGGTGGCCTCCGCGTGGAAGGTGACGTTGTAGGCGCCGGCCTCGGCATATGGCGGGGCCCAGCGGCCCGGGTCCTCGATCATCAGATGACAGTCGAGCGGGATGTCGGTGGCCTTGAGCAGGCTTTCGACGATGGGCAGCCCCAAGGTCAGGTTGGGGACGAAGTGGGCGTCCATCACGTCGACGTGCAACCAGTCGGCGCGCGAGGGACCGGGACCGGACACGGCGGCGGCCTCGGCGGCCAGATTGGCGAAGTCGGCCGACAGGATCGACGGCGCGATCATCGGGGCAATCGGGGAACTCATGGCAGACAATTTACGCGGCCGGTGGTCGTACGGTGGGCACCGGTCACTCGGGCAGCGTCAGGATGCGCGGTCCGTCGTCGGTGATGGCGATGGTGTGTTCGGAGTGCGCGCCGTACGAGCCGTCGGCCAATCGCAGCGTCCAGCCGTCCGGGTCGGTGACCAGCTCGTCGGTGCCCAACCCCCACCACGGTTCGAGCGCCAGGGTCATTCCGGTCGCCAGTTTCAGCCCCCGATGCGGCCTGCCCCGGTTGGGGATGTGTGGGTCCTCGTGCATCGTCTTTCCCAGGCCGTGCCCACCGAAGTCGGTGTTGACCCGGTAACCGCCTCGCCGCGCGACCGCTCCGATCGCGGCGGACACGTCGCCGAGCCGATTGCCCGGCAGCGCGGCGGCGATACCGGCGTCGAGGGCGGAGCGGGTGGACGCGACGAGCGCGTCGATCTCGGTGGTCGCCGATCCGACGGGAACAGTGATCGCCGAATCGGCGACCCAGCCGTCGATCGACACGGCGAGGTCGAGGCTGAGCAGATCACCGTCGGCGAGAACGTAATCGTGCGGAAGGCCGTGCAGCACAGCAGCATTGACGGACAGGCAGATGACATTGCGGAACGGCCCACGCCCGAAGGACGGCGAGTAGTCCCAGTAGCACGACACCGCTCCCCGCTCGTCGAGCATCGTGCGTGCGTGGTGTTCGAGATCCAGCAGGTTCACGCCGGGTTCGGCGCGTGCCGCGAGTGTGTGGAGCACCTCGGCCACAAATCGGCCCGTCACCGCCATCGCGTCGATCTCTCGGGGTGACTTGAGTTCGATCATGCCGGGCAATCCTTCGGTCGTCGGTATTTCAATACCAACGTACCAGGAGCGGTAAACAAATACCGTAGGCTGGGGACATGGTCCGCATCCCCCTGACACCGGAACAGATCGAGGCAGGCTGCCGACTCGGCGCCCTCTTGCGTTCCCAGCGCGCCGGCCGCGACCCGGAAGCCGTTGCGCGACAAGCCGGTATCTCGCCGGAAACCCTCCGCAAGATCGAGGTGGGGAGGATACCGAGTCCGAGCTTCGGGACCGTCGTGGCCATCTGCGACGCCATCGACCTGCCGATTCAGGTCGCGGTCGAGGTCTGGCGAAACGGTCCGGCAACGTCGGTCGCAATGTAGTCAGGTCGCAGCCACTCCGCTGACAGCGCTCTGCCCGTTACCTGACAGGTCCTCGAGCGCTGTCAGTATGTGGGCGAGCGCTGTCAGTGTGTGGGCGAGCGCTGTCAGTGGGTGAGCGAGCGCTGTCAGTCCTTGGTGATCGCCGCGAGGAACATGGCGTCGGTGCCGTGGATGTGCGGCCACAGCTGCATGTGCGGACCGTCGCCGACGTTGTCGGCACCGACCAGCGGACGCGCGTCGAGTTGCCGGGCACCGTCGACGGACGCGACGACCTCGTCGACCACACCGGTGGTCTCGGCGGGATGCGGTGAGCAGGTCGAGTAGACGACGATGCCTCCGGGCCGGACCAGCCGCAGCGCCTCGTTGAGCAAGTCCTTCTGCAGCGCAACGAGTTCCGGCACATCACTCGGCTGCCGACGCCAGCGCGCCTCGGGGCGACGACGCAACGAGCCCAAGCCGGTGCACGGGGCGTCGAGCAGGATGCGGTCGAAGCCGACAGCCAACCCGGTGTGTTCGACGATGCCGCGGGCGTCGGCCACATGCACGTCGACGGGCAGGTCGCGCACCACCCCACGGATCAGGTCGGCGCGGTGGGCGCTGACCTCGATGGCGTCGAGGTGGGCGTTGTCGATGTCGGCGATCGCGCCGATCAACGCGGCCTTGCCACCCGGTCCGGCGCACATGTCCAGCCAGCGTCCGCCGTCCTCGCCGATGTCGGCGACGGTGACCGCGCGGGCGACGAGCTGGCTGCCCTCGTCCTGTACACCGGCGTATCCCTGCCGGATGGCCTCGACGTCGCCCGGGTCGCCACCGGGGAGGTAGACGCAGTACGGCGAATAGCGACCGACCTCTCCCCCGCTGGTCAACGCCAACTCCTCGGCGGTGATGAAGCCCGGCCGGGCGACCAGATGCACCGGCGGGCGCTCGTCGTCAGCGGCCAACGCCGCCTGCAACTGCCCGTACGACCCGCCGAGCGCGTCGAAGAACACCTCCGCGATCCACCGCGGATGTGCGTAGCGAAACGCGAGATTGCCGAGCAGATCCTCGCTCATCGGCGGGGCGAGTTCGTCGGTCCACAGATCTTCGTCGCGTTGGGACACCTTGCGCAACACCGCATTGACGAATCCGGCCGGACCCTGCCCGTCCTCCGCACGCACCAGGTCGACCGATGTCGACACCGCCGCGTGTGCACCGATGCGGGTGCGCAACAGCTGATAGGTTCCCAGCCGCAGCACGTCGAGGAGCTTGCCGTCGATCTCGGCGACCGAACGTCCGGCAGCCGCGGCGATCACCGCGTCGAGAAGCCCCTGGGCGCGCGCGGTCCCGTAGGTCAGTTCGGTGGCCAGGGCGGCATCCCGCCCACTGATATGACGCTCACGCAACAACTTCGGTAACAGGAGGTTCGCGTAGGCGTCGCGTTCGCGCACCGCGCGTAATACGTCGCGGGCGGTGACGCGGACCGGGTCGACGGCCTTGTCACGGATCTTGGGATCGCCGCGGCCATCGCGGCCCGGCCCGGTGCGTCGCTGCTGTGCCCGAGGCTGCCCGCCGCGTCCGCGGCCCTGATCGCCGTACCGGTCTCCGCGCGGTCTGCTCACCCGAACACACTCCCCTCATCCAGTCGCGCGCCGCGCGCCCAATCGGTGGCCGGCATCGGCTTCTTGCCGGGTGCCTGGACCAGCCCGAGCCGCACCGGCGCGGTGGCGGTGCCCACGTAGACGGCCTTCTTGGTCAGGTGCACGGCCCCGGGAGCCAGCGCCTCGGGGGCCTGCGGATCGCCGGCAGTCAGGGCCACCGGACCGAGTTTCAGCCGCACGTCGCCGAGCGTCGTCCAGGGTCCCGGCGCCGGTGTGTGCGCACGTATCCGACGGTCCACGATGTGCGCGGGCAGATCCCATCGCACCGCCGCATCATCGACCTCGACCTTGGGGGCGTGGCTGATCCCGTCGGCGGGCTGCGGTTGCGGCACCAGCCGGCCCGCCTCGATCCCGCTGAGTGTGTCGGCGAGCAGGCCGGCGCCCGCCTCCGCCAGCCGGTCCAGGAGGTCGCCGCTGGTGTCGGTGGCGCGGATGGTCTCGGTGAGCACGCCGTACACCGGTCCGGTGTCGAGGCCCTTCTCCAGTCGGAACGTGCTGGCGCCGGTGGTCTCGTCGCCGGCGGCGATGGCGGCCTGCACCGGGGCCGCGCCACGCCACGCCGGCAGCACCGAGAAGTGCAGATTGATCCACCCGTGGGTGGGCAGTTCCAGCAACGCCGGCGGGACCAGTCCCCCGTAGGCGACGACGGCGCCCACCTCGGGGGCCCACTGCGCGAGGGTGTCGGCGACCTCCGGCTCGGACAGGCGGCGCGGGGTGAGGACGGGAATCCCGTGCGTGTCGGCGAGTTCGGCGACCGGCGCGCGACGCACCTTGCGTCCGCGACCGGATACCGCGTCGGGACGGGCGATGACGCCGACGATCTCGTGAGCGGGATCATCGATCAGCCGCTGCAGTGACGGCACCGCCACCTGCGGCGTTCCCGCGAACACGATTCTCACGTGTCATTCCTCCTCATCGCCGGCACATCTGCTCACATCACAACTCATCCGATGGTAGGCGGGTCGACCTGAACGCGGATCGGTCCGGTCTGTCGCGCCGCGTTGCGATGGACCTGTGCGGCCGCCAGCGCACGTGCGAGGTCGCGGCCGTGACGCCGATCGGTGCGAACGAGGAGTCGCTCGATCTCCCCGAGGTCCTCCTCATCGCTACCGGGAGGTGGACGGACACCGTCGGGCAGCGGCACCGGTCCGAGCACGTCGGCCCCGGACGGAAGGTCCAGCAGGTCCATGAAGGTGTTCACCGACTCGGCGGGGCCGTCCACCGAGGCCATCGTGACGGCCGGCGGGAATCCCAGTTCGGTGCGGTGATCGAGTTCGGTGACCGCGAATCCGACCGGGTCCCAACGGATGACGGCCTGAACCGCGGGCAGCGACGAGTCGGCCACGATGACCAGCGCCCCACCGTCGCGTCGGGACCGCACCTGCGCACCGATGGCCAGCCACCTGCGCACGGCGTCCTCCCCGGCACGCAGATCGGCGCGGTCGAGTTGTGCCCAGGTGTCGAGGATCACCGCGGCTCCGTATCCACCCGGCGCCATCGGCTCGGCACCCGGCGTGGCCACGACGACCCGCTTGCCCGCGGGCACCTCGTCGATGACGGTGCTCCCGCCACTGGTCACGACGGGCACCCCGGCGAACGCGCGGCCCAACTCCTCTGCGGTGCGACGCGCCCCGAGGGTCAGGGCCCGCACCGCGGTGCCCCCACACTCCGGACAGCGAAACGACATCTCGGCACGCCCACACCATCGGCAGCTCAGGGCGCCGTGCGCGTCCATCTGAAGCGGACCGTGACACGCCCGGCACCGGGCGTGGGTGCGGCACTTGGCGCAGGCCACCGACGGGATGTATCCGCGTCGGGGAACGCTGAACAGTACCGGGGCACCCCCGGCGAGGGCCTTGCGCGCGGCCTCGAAGGCGACCGCCGGGATGCGGGCGGTCCGGGCCAGCGGGTCGCGGGCGATGCGGACGTCCTCGTCGGTGATGGCCTCCACGGCCGGACTGCGGTCGCGCACCACGGCGCGGTCGGCGACGAGGTCGTGGGCCCACCCGGACGAGACCAGTGCCTGGGCCTCCGCGGTCCGCGCGAAGCCACCGATGACCAGCCCGGCCTGCTCCTGATGGGCACGTAGCACCGCGACCTCCCGGGGATGCGGGTACGGGGCGCGGGGTTCGTTCAGGCTGTCGTCACCGTCGTCCCAGACCACGATCAGACCCAGGTCGTGGACGGGGGCGAAGATCGCCGATCGAGTGCCCAGCACGACGTCGGCGACGCCACGCCGCGCCGCCAGCCACCGGCGATATCGCGCGGTCGGCCCCAGGCCGGCCGACAACGTGACACAGCGGTCGCCGAGCAGGGGTTCGCACGCCGCCGCGACCCGATCGAGGTCACGTTGATCAGGCACCACCATCACCACTCCGCGGCCGGCGTCTGCGGTGATCGCGGCCAGGTCGGCGAGTCGTTGTGGCCACAGTTCCGCCGGAGCCGCCTGCCACACCGCACGCGGCACACCCGCGGCCAACGATTCGAGAAAAGACGCACCGGTGCGGTAGGTCGTCCAGTGACTCCGGTCGGGGACGACGATGGCGGTGGTCGGCGGTGGGCTCGGCTGCGCCTCGGTGCGCGCATGGCGTGGCGGCACGGCCAGCCGCAGCACGTCCGACATCGTTCCGGCGTACCGATCGGCCACCGCGCGTGCGAGGTGGCCGATCGGCTCGGTGAGTACCGGCTCCGGGGACACCACCCGATCGAGGAATCCGAGCTTGCCCTCATGCTCGGACACCTCGACCCGCTCGAGCAGGAATCCGTCGACGAGGCGTCCGGCGAAACGTACCCGGACCCGCACGCCGGGTACGGCGTCGGCGTCCTGGTCGGTGTCGATCAGATAGTCGAACGGGCGATCGAGGTGCGCCAGGCCGAGCATCGGCAGCACTTTGGCGATCGGTGCCGTCGCGGCACGTTCACGAGCCCCGGCACGCGTGGTACCGGCCACGAATGTGCGTCAGAGACCGGCGGCGGCGCGCAGCTTCTCGGCGCGGTCGGTGCGCTCCCACGGCAGATCGACATCGGTGCGACCGAAATGTCCATATGCGGCGGTGGGACCGTAGATCGGACGCAGCAGATCCAGGTCGCGGATGATGGCCAGGGGACGCAGATCGAACACCTCGGAGATTGCTCGCTGGATCGTGGCCGGGTCGGTCTTCTCGGTGCCGAAGGTCTCCACGAACAACCCGACCGGCGCGGCCTTGCCGATGGCGTAGGCCACCTGGACCTCGATTCGGTCGGCCAGTCCGGCGGCGACGGCGTTCTTGGCGACCCAGCGCATCGCGTAGGCGGCGCTGCGGTCCACCTTCGACGGATCCTTGCCGGAGAAGGCGCCACCGCCGTGGCGGGCCATGCCACCGTAGGTGTCGACGATGATCTTGCGGCCGGTCAGTCCGGCGTCACCCATCGGTCCACCGAGGACGAACTTGCCGGTCGGATTGACCAGCAGTCGCACTTCGGAGGTGTCGAGGTCGGGCAGTTCGAGGTCGGCAAGGACGCTCTGGAGGACCTGTTCCCGCAGATCGGGGGTGAGCATCTTTTCGAGATCGATGTCGGCGGCGTGCTGGGTGGAGATGACCACGGTGTCCAGGCGGACCGGCTTGTCGCCCTTGTATTCGATGGTGACCTGGGTCTTGCCGTCGGGTCGCAGGTAGGGCAGCACACCGGACTTGCGGACCTCGGTCAGGCGCCGCGACAGCCGATGCGCGAGGGCGATCGGAACCGGCATGAGCTCGGGGGTCTCGTTGGTGGCGTACCCGAACATCAGACCCTGATCGCCGGCGCCCTGGGCGTCGATCTCGTCCTCGGAGATTCCGCTGCGGTTCTCGTGGGAATTGAACACCCCACCGGCGATGTCGGGTGACTGCGCGCCGATCGCGATGTTCACCCCGCAGGAGGCGCCGTCGAAGCCCTTGGTCGACGAGTCGTACCCGATCTCGAGAATCTTCGCGCGGACGATGCCGGGGATGTCGACGTAAGCGTCGGTGGTGACCTCACCGGCGACGTGCACCTGACCGGTGGTGACAAGCGTCTCCACCGCGACGCGGGCCTTGGGGTCGTCGGTGAGGATGGCGTCAAGGATCGAGTCGCTGATCGCGTCACAGATCTTGTCCGGGTGCCCCTCGGTGACGGACTCGCTGGTGAAAAGGCGTGACGCGCTGCTGGTCATCGGATCCTCTCGGGTCATGTCGGCGGTTCACCCCGACTGGCGGGGGCCCTCTCCGGTGGTGGTGTCAAAACTACTAGAGCGGTGTGACACGGGTGGTTCGGGTGTCAGGCGCCCGATCCATCAGGCACCAGCGAACGGACCGCGTCAAGAATCCGGCTCGCCATGAGTGTTTTCGATCCCGGCGGCAACGCCGTTTCCTCCCCCGTCGCCGCGAGCAGCCACCCGGTGTTGTCCTCGGTGCCGAAGGCCCTGCCATCGCCGACCGCGTTCACTACGAGCAGGTCGCAGCCCTTGCGCTTGAGTTTCGCACGTCCGTGGTCGAGGACGCCACCGGTCTCGTCGCCGGTCTCCGCGGCAAATCCGACGATGACCGTGTCGCCGGCGATGTCGCCGGCATCACGCGCCTGCACCAGACCGCGCAGGATGTCGGGATTGGTGGTCAGTTCGATGGGCGCGGGACCCTCGTCACCCTTCTTGATCTTCGACTCGTTCATCGTGACCGGGCGGAAGTCGGCGACGGCCGCGGCCATGATCACCACATCGGCGTCCGCGGCGCGCGTCGTCATCTCGTCGGCGAGCTCGCGGGCGGTGGAGATCGGCACGATCCGCACCGCGGGCGGCTCGCCCGCCCCCTTGGTGGAACCGGCGACGACGGTGACCGATGCGCCGCGTTGGGCTGCGGCACGCGCCAACGCGAAACCCTGCTTTCCGGAGCTGTGATTGCCCAAAAACCGCACCGGGTCGAGGGCCTCGCGGGTACCGCCGGCGCTGATGAGCACCCGCAGGCCGGTCAGATCGTAGGGCAACGCCTCGGCGCGATCGAGGAGCAGTTCACCGATGAGGGCGATCTCCTGCGGCTCGGGTAACCGGCCGGGACCGGAGTCGGTCCCGGTGAGGCGGCCCGACGCCGGGGTCATCACGACGTTGCCCCGGTCCCGCAGGGTCGCGACATTGGTCTGGGTGGCCGCGTGACGCCACATCTCGGTGTGCATCGCCGGTACGTAGAGCACCGGGCACGTGGCGACCAGCAGGGATGCGGTCAGCAGGTCGTCGGCGCGTCCGGCCACGGCACGCGCCATCAGGTCGGCTGTGGCCGGGGCGATGATCACCAGGTCGGCGTGCTGCCCGAGGCGGACGTGCTCGACCTCGTCGACCCGCTCGAACACCTCGGTGCTGACCGGGTTCCCGGACAGCGCCTCGAAGGTGGCGGCACCGACGAATTCCAGCGCGGCGCGCGTCGGGATCACCCGGACATCGTGCCCCGCCTCGGTGAAGTGGCGGATCAGCGAGCACACCTTGTAGGCGGCGATCCCGCCTCCGACGCCGATCAGGATGCGTTTGCGGCCCCGCGCAGTGAAACTGGTCGGGGCCGCGTCGGCCGTCGCTCCGGTCATCACCGGCGGCGAGCTCTACTCGCCCTCGGTGTGCTCGAGCAGGTCGGAGTGGATCTCACGCATCGCGATCGACAGCGGCTTCTCCTGCAGACCCGGCTCGACCAGCGGGCCGACGTACTCGAGGATGCCGTCACCGAGCTGGTTGTAGTAGTCGTTGATCTGCCGCGCCCGCTTGGCCGCGTAGATCACCAGCGCGTACTTCGACGACGCCCGCTCGAGCAGATCGTCGATGGGTGGATTGGTGATACCCAGCGGAGTGTCGTAGGCCGGTGCGTCGGCGATCTCGGTCATGTCGAAATTGGTCTGTGCGCTCACGCGAACTCCTGCCGTGGTGTGCGGATGTCGATCAGGCGGCCTGGTGCCGGGCGGTCCCGCTTCGGGGCGGCCCTACCGCGCTGGGTCTCTGGGTCCCGGACGGACGTGCCGCTCGGGGGTTGTCGGCGATCAGTGACTCGGTTCGGCACTCCGGTGCGACCCGGGATGCGTCTCCGGTCGATGCTGATCAGGCCCGACCAGCAAGGATACCAATTCATCGGCCGCGGAGTCGACTCGGGAGTTGACGATCACCTCGTCGAACTCGCCCTGCGCGGCCATCTCCGTCCGTGCGGTCGCCAGTCGGCGGTCGATCTGCTCGGGACTCTCGGTCCCGCGTCGGCGCAATCGGGCCTCGAGCTCGTCCCAGCTCGGCGGTGCCAGAAACACCAGCGTGGCCTCGGGCAGTCGTCGCCGGACGTTGCGGGCGCCGACAAGGTCGACCTCCAGCAGGACCGGCACACCGGAGGCCAGGGCCTGTTCCACGGGACGCAGCGGCGTCCCCGAACGCTGCAACCCGCCGTGGATGTCGGCCCACTCGAGCAGTTCGTCATCGGCGATCATCCGGTCGAACTCGGCGCGGCTGACGAATCGGTAGTCACGTCCGTCGACCTCGCCCGGTCGCGGGTCGCGGGTGGTGGCCGACACACTGAACCAGAGGTTCGGGACCGCGTCGCGGACCCGCGCGACCACCGTCGATTTCCCCACGGCAGAGGGGCCGACCAGAACAACCAGCCGACCCCTCGTACGTGTGGGTAGCGAACCCGTCACGCTGCCGTTCTCGGCGTCGTGACTCAGGAGCTGAACTTCTCGAGCAGCGCCTTGCGCTGACGATCACCGAGGCCACGCAGGCGGCGCGTCGGGGCGATCTCCAGCTCGGTCATGATCTCCTGTGCCTTGACCTTGCCCACCTTGGGCAGGGCCTCGAGCAGGGCAGAGACCTTCATCTTGCCCAGGATCTCGTCTTCTTCGGCGTCCTTGAGCACCTGCTTGAGGTCGGTGCCGCCACGCTTGAGGCGCTCTTTGAGCTCGGCGCGTACTCGGCGTGCGGCAGCAGCCTTCTCCAACGCAGCGGCGCGCTGCTCGTCTGTCAACTGGGGAAGCGCCACGGTTTCCTCCGTCTTTCGTTCTCGATCTGGACTGCACCGGCACCGTGTGGTGCCCGGTGGCGTGTGGCCGCTCGGCTCGGGTGCTCATCGGTCTCGATGACCAAGCACTCGCCGTAAGGGCGCGGCGAAAGCGACCGTACCCATCTGAGCAGGCATTTGCGAGGGCCACCCCGGGTTTGCGTCGCGGGGGCGATGCTGTAGGCGGCTCACGAATCGGCCGCGTGGCCGCGGCACGATCGTCGACAACGCTACCCCATCGCCGACGTACATCGTGCACATCACCGCAGGTGACGGGCCTGTCGTTCGGCGCGCGCGGCTGCCCGTCGCTTCTCCGGTTCTGTCGCGGCGACCATTGCGGTTGAGCCCCGTGTGACGTGTGGGACATCGACGGACGGGTCGAACTTTCTTCGGCCCGCCCAGCGTGTCGTGCGGCGATGCGACCTCGCATCGCGTGTCGGCGCCGTCGGTTACTGTCGGCACATGCGACGGTGCACCGGGCGAGAAACCAGTCGATCCCGCGCCCACACCCGGCCCGGGATCGGGTCACCGGGGTGAGCACCTGGGCCCTGCGGGTCGAGCGCTACCGTGACGACCTCGTCGACGCCGTCACCCAGGTCTACGGCGCGTCGTCGCGGCCCACCCTGATCCCCCGACTTCTCGGTACGGCCGAACGCGCCTTCGCGGCCCGATCCGCCGACCTTCGCGAACTCGACGAACGCCGACTTCTGCGACCCGACTGGCTCCAGCAACCCGACATGGTCGGCTACGCCGCGTACACCGAACGGTTCGCCGGCACCCTGGCCGATGTCGCCGACCGCGTCGGCCACCTCCGCGAACTCGGCGTCACCTATCTGCATCTGATGCCGCTGCTGGCGCCGCGTCCCGGTGACAACGACGGCGGATACGCAGTCGCCGATTACCGTCGCGTGCGTCCCGATCTCGGCACCACCGACGATCTCGCCGCTCTCGCCGCCATCCTGCGGGCGTCGGGGATCAGCCTCGTCGTCGACCTCGTGCTCAATCACGTGGCCCGCGAACACGAGTGGGCACGTGCGGCCGTCGCCGGCGACCCGCACTATCGTGACTACTTCCTCACCTTTCCCGACCGCGACGAGCCCGACCGCTACTCCGCGACGTTGCCGGAGGTCTTCCCCGATTTCGCCCCGGGGAACTTCACCTTCGACACCGAGATGAACCGGTGGGTGTGGACGACATTCCACTCCTGGCAGTGGGATCTCAACTGGGCCAACCCCGACGTGCTCGTCGAGTTCGCCGAGATCATTTTCTTCCTCGCCAACCTCGGCGTGGAGGTGGTGCGCCTGGACGCGATCGCCTTCCTCTGGAAGCGGATGGGCACCGACTGCCAGAATCAGCCCGAGGTCCACGCCATCACCCAGATCCTGCGCACACTGACCCATATGGTGGCTCCCGCTGTCGCGTTCAAGGCCGAGGCGATCGTCGGGCCCGCGCAGCTCGTCGCCTACCTGGGCGTGGGGCGACACGACGGACGGATCAGCGATCTCGCCTACCACAACTCGCTGATGGTGCAGATCTGGTCGATGATCGCCTGCGCCGACACCCGGCTGGCCGCGCACGCGCTCGGCAGTCTGCCGCCGGCGCCGGCGACCGGCACCTGGATCTGCTACGTCCGCTGTCACGACGACATCGGCTGGGCGATCGACGATGCCGATGCCGCGGCGGTCGGACTCGACGGCGCGGCACACCGGCGATTCCTCTCCGACTGGTACAGCGGGGAATTTCCGGAATCCCCCGCGGCGGGACTGGTATTCCAGGCCAACCCGCGCACCGGCGACCGCCGGATCAGCGGTACCGCGGCCGCTCTGACCGGCCTGCAGACCGCCATCGATGACGCCTCCGTCAACGCCGCTCTGGGCCGAATGTTCTTGATACACGCCATCATCTACGGGTGGGGCGGAATCCCGGTGATCTGGAGCGGCGACGAACTGGGCACGCCGAACGACGCGCACTGGGCCGCCGAACCCGGCCACGCCGACGACAACCGCTGGGCACATCGTCCGCGCCTCGATCCGGCGCGGCCGGCCCTGCGCGACGATACGACGACGGTCCCGGGGCGCTTGTTCGCCGGCCTCCGCCATCTGGGACGTATCCGTTCCTCGCTGCCGCACCTGCACGCACGAGTCCCCAGCGAGATCGCGTGGGCCGACGGACCGGTGCTGGTGACGCTGCGGCGCGCGCCGCTGGGGCCGATGATCTGCGTCTACAACGTGAGCGCTTGCACGGTGTCGTTCCCGGTCGAGGTGATCACCGGCCACGGATTCGCCCGGCCGTGGGATGTGATCTCCGACCGGGCGGTCACCGCCGACGCCGACGGGCTGCTCTGGTTGACGCCGTATGCGGCGTGGTGGGTCATCGAGACCGCACCAGAACCCGGCGTAGCGTGAGGCCCGTGGCGGCATACGAGCAGAGCGAATCCGAGCAGCGGGTGGTGAGCGCTTCCCGCGGCGTCGATGCCGACGCCGCGGCGATCTTCGAGCTCATCGCCGACCCGGCCCGGCAACCCGAATGGGATGGCAACGACAACCTCGCGCAGGCACCGACGGGTCAACGTGTCCGCGCCGTCGGGGATGTCTTCACCATGGAGCTCACCACGGGCGCGATCCGGGAGAACCGGGTCACCGAATTCGTGGAGGGCCGTCGCATCGCGTGGATGCCCAACGAACCCGGACAGGCCTGTCCCGGACACCTGTGGCGGTGGGAGCTCGATCCCCTGGCCGACGGGACGACGCGGGTCACCCACACCTATGACTGGACCCGACTGGATGACGAGAAGCGCCTGGTGCGGGCGCGGGCCACGACACCGGATAGGTTGGCTCAGTCCATCCGACGATTGGCCGCCATCGCCGAACAGGGTTCCGATCGTCGATAACCGGGGCATCGACCTATCACGCGGGCATCGTCATCGGTACCGCTGTCGAGCCGCGTAGGCGCTGACCTCGCGGCCGTCACCGAAATACCTCAGCTTCGTGACGCCGGGACGCATGTTCACACCCGTGTACACGTGCACCGCACCCGAGTCGCGAATTTCGCGGAGGAGATCTGGGTGGCGTGTCCCCCGTGAACCGGTCCGGGCTGTTCTAGAGTCCTGATTGCCCTGATGAGGGCGGAGAAGGGACGATAGGGATCATGTCAGGACGG